>NZ_FTMT01000006.1:0-180136 GCF_900156015.1 Chryseobacterium sp. RU33C
AAAAGTTATTTCCGAAAATTATTTTTGAGCTTTAGAGGGCTCAAAAATTTTTCAGAATAACTTTTTAACTTACACAGTTAGTGAAACACTACCTTAAAATATAAAAAGGTTCAGCATGTGCTGAACCTTTTTTATGTTTTTATTTCTTCTTTACTTCTTTTTTCAGTTTTAGAATTTCTTCTAAAAGGTCTTTTGCATCCCCATCTGTTGGGAGCTGAGGAACTAATTCTCCTTTGAAAGCTTTGTGCAAAATGGCCTGTGGGAGGCTGTCTATTTTTTCTTTTAAAGTTTTATAGCGTTTTTCTATAGTATCTGCTTTGGCAAAGAGACTTTCTACAAGATAAACAATTTCTTGTTGTTCATTAAGACTAGGTAAATTTACTAATTCATCTCTCATTTTTTTTATACCAAATGCTGGTTGAGAGGTAGCTTTAGTTTTTTCCAAAACATTCCTCATAAAAAGAGGACTGTCTAGGTATAAGAAAATAAAGTGAGGATTTATTTCATTTTCATGTGGCTGTATTAATATAACATTTGCAGATAAGCAAAAATCTTGTGTGTCTGGTATTTTTATTGGCTTTCCTATTGTTCCTATTTTACCAAAAATAAAATCACCATTTTTAAGTTTATAACGATTAATGTGTTCTTGTAATACTTTATTATCTACTTTCCTTGCATTAAGAAAATCAATTTTGTGATTAACGTCTATATCTCCAATTCCAATGTAAGGAACCCCATTAATTACTTCTGGTGGTGTCCTGTGACTAGGATGTGGATCCACTATTTTGCAAACTTCTTGAAGTTTTACTAATTTCCATTTAGGTTGCTTATTTGACTCATGGAAATGTTCCGATAGAGTTCCATTTACAGCTTGTTCTAAAATCTGTTGGCGAAAATCTTTAAGTAATTGAGGAATACGCTCCAATGCTTTTTTCATTGCTTCATGTTGTGCAAATAAAGCATCTAACTTTGCTACAATACGTTCTTGTTCTGGTAATGGAGGAAGAGGGAATTTCAGATTTCTAAAATCTGTTTTATTAAATTTTAATTGAGCAGTTCCAGTTACTATATTATTAATCTCACTTTTTCCATGAGGAGATTCTAAATAGTATTTAATGAATTTTACATTTATTTTATTTTTACTTCTTAATCTAATTCCATTTGGACCTAAGCTCATTGGTTTATTTAATTTAGGCACTATATAGCATATTCCAGGATTACCAACATTTGAAATGAATAAATCTCCTGGTTCTATTCTACTTTTATTTAGAAATAAATATGAACTTTCATCAATATATTTTAAATCTTTACTAAAATTAGTATTGAAGTCTTTTAATCTTATAAGTATTGCAAAATTTTCAGAATCAAAAGTTCTTACATTATCACTTAACGTTTTAAAGCTACCATTGGCAACATAATCTGTTATGTCAGAAACTAAATTAGATTCTATTTTAACCCAATTTTTAGGTAGTACTTCCATTAGCTTAGTTCTCTTATCAAATTTTCCAATTCTTTTTGAATTGCATTAAGCTCTTTTAATGCATTATTGGCAATATCCAATGGTTCGCCTATATCAGATGATTTAGTCAAACTTTCATCGGCAATTAATCCTAAATCTAAAGAATCATTTTTCTTTGCAATTTCTTCACGAGAAATGCATTGCCAACGTTCGTCTTTTATCTGCTTCCTTTTTTCTTCATCTATTGCTCCTTCATATTCTTTTACTACGTTTTCAGCAGTTAATCCTCCTGTATAAGCTGTAATAAAATCTTCAAATGCTTTTTCTGTAAAAGGTGTTCTTTTTCCAAAGCTTGGCATATTGGTTCTCATATCATAGAACCATACATTCTTGGTGTTTCCTTCTTCTTTCTTTCCTCTTGTAAAGAATAGAACATTGGTTTTAACCCCTGCGGCATAGAAAATACCTGTTGGTAAACGTAAAATAGTATGCAGATTACATTTTTCCATAAGGTCTTTTCGGATGCGTTGTCCGTCACCATCTTCAAATAGAACGTTATCTGGGAGTACTACCGCAGCACGACCTGTTCCATCTGTAATAAGACTCCTGTAAATATGTTGTAAGAAATTAAGCTGTTTGTTACTGGATATATATTTTAAGTCTGTTCTGGTAGGTTTTTCTCCTCCTTTCTTCGTGCCAAATGGAGGGTTGGCTAGTACACCATTAAAACCTTTTAGATTCTCACCTAAGTTTGTTAATGTATCTCCTAAAATGATTTCACTTTCCATTCCATGTAATCGTGAATTCATTAATGCTAAACGGTGTGCATCGCCAACAAGTTCCACACCTGAAAATGCTTTTTTATATTGAAATTCACGTTTATCACTATCTAAATGAAAATAATTATCTGTTTTTTCTTTCAAATAATGGTCAGCAGAAATCATAAAACCAAAGGTTCCGCAGGCAGGATCATTCCATCTTTCGCCTAATTTTGGAGCCATTAGTTTTACCATTACATTAATTAATGGACGTGGAGTAAAATATTGCCCGGCACCACTTTTCTTCTCACCTGCATTTTTCTCCAACAGACTTTCGTAGATATCTCCCATGACATCACGGTCAGATTCTTCATACCAATCAAGCTTATCAATAGCCTGAACTAGAGTATTAAAGTTTACAGGCTTAGTAAGCGTAGTAGAAGCATTAGTATAGATATCTTTGATAGATGGACTGTCTGTTTTACTGCTTACATTAGCTAGAAAATCACGGTATAATCTAAAAGCTTCTACATTATCTGTTTCCTCTACAAATTTATTCCATCTGTACTCTTCAGGGATTTGATCTGAAAATCCTTTTACCTCAGATAGTTTAAGGAAAAGGATAAATGTAAGTTCATTAAGATATTGGTGGTACGTTACGCCGTCATCGCGCAACACATTACATAAGTTCCAAAGTTTATTGGCTATTTCCTGTGCGCTCATTTTACATCTCTATGCTGAATACAATTCATTATTCAGCTCTGTTATCAATTCTTCTAATTCGTTGTTAAATATCTTATTTAGCCTTGTAAAACCTCCCTCATCTACAAAAGGTCTTAAGTCTAAGTCCTGTTTTGTAAGAATGGTTTCTGCCATCAACTGCTTTTCAAAACGGTCTATCCATCTTAATTGCACAGCAGTCCACTGATGTTTTGATTTTAACTTGCTAATGGCCTTCTGAACACGTTCCTGAGGGGTTATGAGGTCAATTCCCATAGAAAGTGTTCTGATATAAGCTATAATATCGGCCGCAATATCCACATTTTTTGTGGATTTCCAAGCAGTATTCAGAGAAGTTTCATTAAAACCTTTTTCATCCAAAAGTAACTTTAATTCTTTTAATGACTTACGGTCTAGCTCCTGAGGTTTGTTGCAAATGATATTGATTGCTGTAATCGTATTGCTGTTTTCCTGAAGAAATTTTTTGAATCCTTCTATATAATCTTCAGGTTTATCTGCATTTCCATATCCACGGGTAACTTCCATTACAGAATCTTCGTGTGTAGAAACAAATTGAGAATATTTCTTGTATACTTTTGTATCAAGATAATTCCAAAGTGAGCTTAATTGCTCTACTGTATTTTTTATTTCAGAGCTTGTTGTATTTTTCAAAGATTGTATTAATCCTTCAATGGTATTTCCATCTGTATGATAAGAAATATGCTCTTTTTGTTCAGCAGTTAGGTTTCTTGACTTTCTTTGCAATTTTGCAATAATTTGCTCAACCTGTTTATATAAACGCTGCTCATCAGAAATTCTCTCAGTTTCTTCTACCAGTTGTTGGAAGCTATAAGAAGGATTTCCTACTGTTTGTATCTGGGTATAATCTTTTAATGCTTCGTATAACCGAACTGCATCAAATATTTTAAATGATTCTTTTCCTATTTCACGGCAAAGACGTGTGGCTCTTCCCAGCATTTGTTCGTACAATATACGGGAACGTACACGACGCATAAATACAACATTACATATCGAAGGAACATCAATTCCGGTAGTTAATAAATCTACCGTAACTACAATATTAGGATATCTTTCGTTCTTAAAATCTCTGGTTAGTTGTGCATTGTCATAAACACTACCCGTAATTTTCTGAATAGCTTTTTCATGAACATCAACGCCAATTTTTTCAAACTCTTCACCCAGCATATTGATTATGGTATCTGCATGACTGTCTCTTGCTGCGAAGATGATTGTTTTTTCATTACCTTCAGGATCTAAATGTTTAACAAGTTCCTGAAGTACAGTTCTGTTGAAATTATCATTAAGAACTTGTTTATTGAAATGCTCTACATCAAATTTCAATTCATCTTCCAGTTCATCCAAATCTGTTATTTCTCCGGTTTCACCATTATATACCTGAGGTTTTTCTCCCTTTTCCCATGTAATTCCTTCGGTATTAAGAAGAGTTTTAATATTAAATGGTGGTTCATGATCTACCAGGTTACCATCTATCACAGCTCTTCGATAAGAATAATTATAAACAGATTCTCCAAAAATTTCTGTTGTGTGAAGGGCTGGCGTTGCAGTCATACCAATTTTAAAGGCATCAAAATAATCCAGAACTTTGCGGTACTGTGCTACATAGTCATCTTCATTTCGGATTCCAAAATCATCCTCATTCATCTCTTTATCCAATTGATAACCACGGTGTGCTTCATCAACAATAATACAATCATAAGTGTCCACAGTTAATGGCTCTCCTTCATTATAGAAGAGTCTTTTTACCATACTCTGAACGGTGGCAAAATGGAGACGGGATTCTGAGTCCGGAATGGTTGTCCCGAGGTCATCAAACTGATAAATTCCACCAAAAGACTGTTGAGCTTCAACTTTATTTTCTTTAATACTGTCACGTGCCTGAGTTGCCAAAAGCTTTCTATCTGTTAAAAATAGAATTCTTTTAAATCTGTTGGCTTTTATTAGTCTATATATTAAACCATTAATAGTTCTGGTTTTTCCTGTTCCTGTAGCCATGACAAGCAAGGCTCTTTTATCAAAAGGAGATTCAATTATTTTATTCTCCACTGATTGTATGGCTTCTATCTGATAATCACGCAGATTTAAACCACTTGGGGAGGTTAGATATTCATAATCACTTTCTAAAAGTTTTTCGTTTGCTTCTTCAGAATCTCTAGTATATAGTTTTTTTAGACCTTCCGGTGAGTACCATCCTTTTAAAGCATACGGACGATTGGTAGACTTTCTTATATCCTGAAACCAAATTCCACTTTTAGTTTTCAGTTGTTCTAAATATTTTTTCCCGTTTGTAGAATACAGAAATGGAACTTTATAAGTATCCCACTGCCCCAATAAAGTAATTTCAGCTTGCGGATGGATATTTTCTGAGTATACTTTAGACTGCCGAAGGTTGGTAGAAATATCAGTATTATATTTCTTAGCCTCAACTAAACCGTAGAGTTCAGTACCAATAAATAAAGCATAATCTGCATACTTTCCTCCGCATGGCCATTCTGCAATTGCTTTATTTTTTCCTTTTTCGGGTAATGTTTTTTTATTCTTGTAATTAATATTTTCTGTATCACATTCCCATCCGGCAGCTCTCAACTGAACGTCTATCAGTTGGATTCTTGTATCAAGCTCGCTTAGATTAATCTTATCAGCATAAAATTGAGCTTTCTCTCTTCTCTTTTTTATACCACTTTCTGAAACATTCAGTGATTGAATTTTTACTTCATATTTTTTTAATTGAATGGTTAATTCATCAACTTTACCTGTTAACGATGCTATTTCCTCATCAGATTTATTGGGCGGTAATTCATAGACAAGGTTTTCAATGGTATCTTCTTCGTAAGTCTCAAAAAACCATTTAGCCAGGCTAAATATTTTTTTTAAAATAAATAAAGCTTCATCAGATTTATTAGAACCATCATGAGAGGCTCTGTTACCTGATTTTCTAACTACATGGAAGATATCAGTTATTGTATCAGGTAAGATCTCGTGATTATTTAGATACTGTATAGCATCGTGTTGACTTAAATGAGAGATATCTTCTGATTCAAAACCAGCAATTAAACCAATCAATTTTTCACAAAATAATCTTGATTTTGATATTGATGAACTGGCATCTATATGATATAAAGTTTCTGCTAATCTTGCACAATTAAAAAGCTCAGGATAAAGATCCTTTAGAAATAAAAATTTTGATGGCATTAGGTGTCTTTAATAGTATAGGTTATCGTCTTTTAAAAAATCACTTGTAAAAGACAAACTTACTAAAAACCTGCTATAAATAAAACAGTATCCGCTTGATACCCTAAATAGATACTTCTTTTCTAAAATTTATTACAATTAGATTATAAGTATAAATTTTATATGACTGTATTCCCCTCAATTTCCAATGAAGCCTGAATGGTTTTGATTCTGTTCTTTTTCCTTAATTCAGTGACAGGTTTATAAAGATGTGATGCATTGATTTCTCCTATCTTCTCAGAAATAGAAGCCACTAAGAATAAAATGGTGTCTGTAATGGTATAGGGAGGTTTCATATTCTTGATAGTATCATATGATACTATCAAAGATAGGGATTTATATGAGAACCGGATAGATATTTTGAAAATAAACTAGTGATTGAAGTCTAAAAAGACAGTTTGGTTGGTCTACACATTCTTAGAACCATTTATTGTATAATTCAAATTTTATTTGTAAATTCGAGAGTATTATGAAAGTAAAATTCCCACCTAATAACAGTAAAGTTCTTGTAAAAAAATTACGTGAACAAAAACTTCGTGCAGGGCAACCTTTTATGATCAATACAAAGGAATTAGGAACTAAAGAATGTTATCTTGAATATCCTGATGGAACTATCGTAGTAGTTTCAGCTCAACAATCAAAAACGGATATTAATATTCTGAGAAGGCTTTCTGATAATGAAGCAAAAGGTTTGCGAAAAAAATTGAGTTTTGCCGAACTTGTATAAAAATGCCCAATCTATATATTATCACTGGGTCTAATGGAGCAGGAAAGTCGAGTTTAGGTACAGCCTATATTCCTGAATCATTACGAGAAGACGTTTTTGACGGAGATAAGCTATTGATGATAAAGAAGAAGGAGTTTTGGGATAGTGGAATTAAATCATCTAAAGAATGTACCCGGCGGGCTGCAGAAATTGTACACACAACTTTTGAGAACCTAACAGATTCAGCACTTGCTAATCAAGTGAATTTTGCTTATGAGGGGCATTTTACCAACGAAGCAACATGGGATGTTCCAAGAAGATTTAAAAATTTTGGATATAATATTCATCTTATTTTCTTTGGATTAACAGATACAAATATTTCCGAATTAAGAGTAATTACAAGATCAAAGGAAGGTGGGCATTATGTTGATCCGGCGACAATTGCTGCTAATTTTTATGGTAATCTTGAAAAACTAGATATTCATTTTCATATGTTTGATACTGTAGATATTTATGATACCTCAGGACTTGAGCATATTGAATTAGTAAAGATAGAAAATGGCATTCCTGCAATCTCTGTTGAAGTTTCTGATCTTCCGGATTGGTTTACAAATAATTTACCTAACATTACAAACCTAATCAAGGAAACTTTATAATAGTTAAAATCTCTACTCAATTTTTATTGGTATTTAAGTATCCATTTCTTAATCTTTTAGTTAATTTATACATAGATACTGCTGTGAAAGTTCATAATAATGTAAGTAAATGGTGAGTTATATTCCGATTACTTTAACTCCCAAACTTCTTCACCCTGATCACCTTTTCCCTCACCTTAATCACAAAAGGTTCCAGTTTTACTATTTTCCCGGCTTCCACTTTGAAGGTATCTGTAGAGCGTTCGCAATAGGTGTTGGAAGGCAGAGAGTTTTTGTTCAGTTCAATTCTGTAATTTCCGGAGGGCAGGAAGGAGGCAAATTCCCCGTTGTCATCGGTGATGATGTGCTGTACTAACTGTTCGTTGCGGTAAATATTGAAGAGTACCCCTCCGGTTTTGGGTGTGAAATCTACTGCGGTTTTGGAATCAAAATCATAGGTTACTTTTCCTTGGGTAGTTCCGTTTTGATGAAGAGGAATCTCAAAAGAGTAGTGGTGTTTGTCTACCGTAAATTCGGTTTCATCATAATACCAGCCTTGCTGGATCACCTGTTTCAGGGCATACTTTCCGTAAGGAATGGAGCGATAACTGATAGAACCTGAAGGGTCGGTTTTAAATGAAATATTGTTGAGCATAATCAGGTAGCCTGCCGCTTCTTTGTCGCCTTCATCATAGATATTATTTTCATTCAGGTCATAATAAACAAAGGCTTTGATATTGCCTTTTTTACCCGGATCCAGCGTGCTGTTTCTAAGATTGACGGTTACACCGACTTCAACGGTCAACAGATTATTGGTGAAACTTCCAGCAGTATAGCTGAAGTAGGAAGAGTTCAGGTACAGGGCATACTTTTCCCTTGAGTACTTCAGGTTCATAAAGCCGGAAGGTGATTTTCCATACAGAACATCATCCGTATAAGAAACCCCTGAGGTGACATTCAGCTGACGGTTGAAGAAGTTTTTATTCACAAAAGCAGAAAGGGACAGCTTTTCGTAGGGAATGCTTTGGTTCATCATTTTTGAAAAAGCATATTCGGAAAGGAAATAACTTCCGTGCTGATAGATCCCGTTCACGGTAAGCCATTTGTAGCTGTAAGTTCCGCTTACTTTCATCTGGAACTGCTGTTTGTCGTTGTCCGGATGTTGAACCAATCCTGTCTCCATGCTTAAGATGGAGGTATGTTGCTTATCAGGACTCAGCCAGGTAAGGTATTCCGTAAAACGCTGTGCTTTCAGCTGTTTCGTGTTTTCGTAGGGCTGTGCGTTGAAGAAATTATTATAAGAGTTGGAGTTTTCTTCCTGATACTGATAGCCAAGTCCCATCCCGAAATTCCCTTTCTTAGGGAAGTTGATTCCTGTATCCAGTCTTATATTGCTTGAATTCAGGGTGTTGTTGTAAAAGTAAAATTTAGGGGAAAAGTTGGAAGCCATGATGTTGGCATATACATAATGGTCTTTGAAGACCATTGCAGAGAAATTCTGCTGGATCTGCAGGATTCCCCTTCGGTTTCCGGGATAATAATCTGTGCTGTAGAAATAATTTCCGTTCAGATTCACCTTTTTGATCATTCCGGAATATTGTGATTCCAAAGCCAGGGAAGGCTTCGTGGGCTGGTTGTTTTCGTAGAAACTCAGTCCGCCATATAACTTGGTATTCGTTTTCCAGTCTTTGCCGAAGGCATACTGAAGGTCTGTTCCGGCTACATGATGTCTGGCTTTTTCGTAAGGATCATCCCTGAAAATATACGTTCCGGAGATATTACGGGAAGCATTTTGAGCCCCAAGAGTTCCTCTGGTGTAAAATCCATAGCCATACTTCAGAAAAGAATTTCTTTCGATGAGGCTGTACGTCTGGTCTACAAAACCAGCTTCAATTTTCTTGTTTTTATCCGAAGAAGTGTAGGCATATTCCAGTCCTCTTCCAAACATAGAGAGTTCCAGTAATTTATTGATATTTCCGATCGTGAATTCGCTGTTTTCCCTGTGATAGGTAAGATAGGTGTTGTTCACAATAGGATCGCTCTGATTCGTCATGGTATAGATATTTCCCCGGATGAAAATATATCCTGAAGGAAGATTGAAGCCTCCCGAACCTACCAATTGATACATATCCAGGTTTTCTCCGGCATGGCGGTAACTTGCCGTGATGGTATTCCTCGTAAAGTTGGAAAAAGCAGTGGATTCCATATCCTCATAACGCTGTACCGAAGAAACATTCTGGATAGAGACACTGGTATTGCCGAATATTTCTCTGTCCGGCTCTCTGAAGCCTGCAATAGTAACGGAAATCTGAGGACTGCGGGATCTGATTCCGGAAGGCAGAAAACGGAAGACAAACACAGAGTCTTTCTGTACACCAATACTTCCTTTTTTTTCTATAAAAGCATTTCCCTGCTCAGCTTCCGGAATTTTAAAGACTACCGTTACATTCTGCTTTCTGTTCCCAAGGTTGGAAACCCTTGCCCTTACTTCTACTGAATCCGTAGGCTTATTCACATAAATCAGTGGGTTTTCTGCCGTGATGCGCATGGCATTGTTTTCAGTAACCGTGTGCAGTATTTCTTTTTCTGTAGTTGTTTTATTCTGAAGGTCCGAAATACGGAAACCCAGACGGGATTCTCCCGAAACGGCATTATTGCTGACCAGTATTTTTACAGGTAAGAAAAGGTGTTCACCAGGCTTCATTTCAACCTGAAGATTGTTTCCTGAAATATTTCTGAAACCTTGAGGAATCGTGATGTTCAGCTTTCCTTTGAAATCATTTGTGCTTTGATTGTCAAGGACGATGATCAGATCCAGTATCCCTGTTTTATCTGTTCTGGATTCATTCCGGATATCAAGACTTACTCCGGAGCTGCTTTGTGCCGGAATCCATATCTGAAACGAAATCAAAAAAATGAAAAAGATTTTTTTGAACAGGTCTTGAAGCATGGTTATTGGGGGATAATCTCGTATTGAAGGGTGGTGGAATATTCTTCCGATTTGGCATTAATCAGCCTTTCATCATTGGCTTTGGTGGAATATCTGATATCATAATATAGACTGGAATTTCCGGTGGAACCTCCTGTAGCGATAAGCTGGGGAGAAGCACTCAGTAAGATGGGATATACATTGCCTGTGTTCCCTGAAACGGGGGTGAGATTAAGTTTTACGGTTTCCAAAGGAATAAAATTTCCGGCAGGAGAACTGAACTGCCCCTGAAGAGAACGTAATTTGATCTGATAATTGGTATTGCTTTTTACAATCAGTCCATTAGAATAGATGACACTTACTCCGTTAACATAATCAGATATGCTCCTGAATTCCAGTGAACCGTTGACTGCTTTTGCAGAAAACTGAAGCGACATTTCGGGTACATCGGTCGGAGTTCCGCTGAGCGTTCCGATGTGAATCTGAAAATTATGATCAGCTCTGCCAATAATATTGTTGTACTGGTCATACGCCGTAAACTGTACCGGAGCGTTAAATCTGGTCCAGGAAGGGTAGTTTCCCAGATAAGATCCTCCCATAACGGTCAGGCTGTATTTTACCTGCAGGTTATAATAGCCGTTGGGCTGTGGTGGCTGATTGTACAGCGCTGCATTGGATTGTGGAATTAAAAAAACTTCCTGGTTGGCCTGAAGAAAAGTATTTAACGGCATTCCGATCTGAGGAATGGTGGGCACAGGTCCCGGATAAGCCTGTCCTGAAGTGGAAACCGGCTGAAATGATATTTTGTTGGCAGGCATCGTATAATTCCCGTCCGTAGAGGTGATAGGCTGTTTCAGCCTCATGGATATTTTCCAGTAAGGAATATTAAACGCTCCATTACCAGCCAGGGTAAAAGTATAAGCGTCAGGATTGGTATTTCCGCTGTAAGAATTCATCTGCAGGTAACTGTTCACCCATGAGTTGTAATTGATCTGTGAGAAGCAGTTCAGGGAAATCAACAGCAAGAAACAGAAGAATGTTTTACTATTCATAGCTGAAACTTAATTCTCCTAATTCCAGATTGTTGTTGTCTCCGTAATCAATCATTACAGAAGCGGTATACTTTCCTTTTTCAAGGCCTGCCGGAAGCGGGATATCCATTTCCCTTTTGTTTCCGGGCATAGTATAAAAGATAACAGGGTCCAGTGACACTTTTTTTCCGGTTTGGGTATTCACAAAGTCAGTGTATATTTTTCCGTCACCCCATACATCTCCCTGGTTGTCAAAAAAGAGGTTGACTGTATTGGTTGTTTTTCCGTATACCAGATTCTGGATTTCAAGTTTTTTAGTTTTGGCGGCAGGCATCTTGTGGAATAATTTGATTCCTGAACGGATGCTTACTTTGATGTTGGCGCCTTTATGATCCACATCATCTACCGGATTCATCTGGCTTACATACAGAACAGCCGTATGTGCAGCCAATTGGTCTGAAAGCACATTAGGAACTGTAATGGTTACCTCAATATCTTTTTTTTCTCCCGGAGCCAGCGTGAAGTAATTATCTTCTTTTTTTACTGAAACCCAACTTGCGCAGGAAGAGGGAAGGGTATTGGCAGGATATGTTACATTCTCACCTTTGCCGTCATATTCCCAGTCTCCAAGGCTTATGGCAAGATCCAGAGAATTTTTGGCACTTACATTGGTTACCGTTATGGTCTGGGTATTGCTGTTTCCGTTCCCCGATTCAAAATACAGTCTTGGCGGCGAAACCGAAACTCCTGTTTGCGCATATCCGTAAAAAGAGGATAGGAAAAGAAGACTGAAAAGGAGAAGAGAAAGTCTGCTCATGACGGAGATTAGTTTTTAAGTGTTGATAAAGTGTTGTGGTAGGTACAACACTTTATCATTACATAATGATAGCTATTATTGAGAAATAATGGTATACGTAAGTTGAGTAGTGTATACTGTAGGATCCTGTCCGGCAATATAATTGTTCAGGTAAGTGTTACCTCCGGCTCCTGTGTATTCAATGTTAATTTTTTTGTCTACCCCTCCGGCAGAAGAAGTTACCAAAGTTGCTTCGTTAGTTGATAACTGTACATTCTGAGCATATTGAGCACCGTTTACAGCGTCAGAACCTGCGCTTGCTTTAATCTGGATGCTGTTAGCCTGGATGTTTTTACCTCCATACTCTAATACATCATTACCACCTTTTACTTTTACCTGAAATCCTCCTGTACTGTAAATACTTAAGTGATCTGCGTTTACAGAAGTTACACCGTTTGCGTAGTCATCTTTAGTTACGTAGTCTAAGTTAACGATTTTCTGAGCGTTGTTAACGACAAGAGTCTGGATGGGCTTAAGTCTAACATTCAGTGTTACATTTTGTGCTTTTAATGTAGAGAATCCTACGATAGCGAAAGATGCTAAAATAAATTTTTTCATAAGGTTAAAGACGTTTTTTTGTATTAATTATTTTAAAATTGCGGATGCAAAGGTAAATACAAAGAACATCAGGATCTTTGTGAAAAAATACTTATTATTTGTGAATTTTTACAGAGAAATAAGCGCACATGTATAAATTCTTTTTATGAATAATTACATAAAAAGTATCATTTAAATGCTGATAAAATCACCATAAAGTAAAAAAAATGCTTTATTGATATTAAACATTAATTTTACTTAATATAAAGGGAATGAATAAATTACAAGATTGTTATTCAGTGCATAATTATTTTTTTAAGGCTTTGCTTGATTTTTTACTGAGAAATTAGAGTTAGTATTAAAAAATTTTGCTCATAGTTGGTGTTGGAGCTTAAATTTTTTATTGCATCTTCTAACTCATGATCGATAATATATCTCTTTTGCACCACTCCTTTGTGATGGCTGATAAGATGATATTCTTCAGATCTTTCTCTGTTGGTATCGGTATTACCGATTGTACCTAAATATTCATCATACTGTGCATTAAGCTGAAACCCTGACGGACTTGAGATCATTACAGACTGAACCTCCCGGAAGGAAGACTCATTCCCCTCGTCCGAAAATCCTGTACCCACAGCAAGCATCTGCACCGGATAAAGCCTTACATTAAGTCTTAAACCGTCTGCTGCCTGTGCAAAAGATTTTGTAAAAGCAAAATATAACAAAATGAATAAAATGTACTTTGCAAGCATATAACCTATATTTTTCCCCAAAAGGTTACTTATGTAAATATACAAATTATTTCATTTCGGAGGGATTTTTTCCCGTATGTTTTTTTATAAAATTGGTAAAATTTCCTTCATTGCTGAAACCCAGGTCATAAGATATCTCAGAGATTGTGGAGTTTGAGAAACTCAGAGCTTTTTTGCATTCGATAATGATCTTTTCAATGATGATATGTTTGGCTGTTTTGCCAAGTACATACTCTGTCATCTCAGTGAGTTTCCTTGGTGAGATATTAAGTTCTTCTGCATAGTATGCTACTTTCTTTGCCTTTTTGTAGTCTCTTTGCAGCAGAACTTTGAAGCGGTTCACATAATACATATAATCAAATTTGATATCCTTTTTGATTTCTTCAGTGGGAATATGTAAAAGGGCGTCCAGCATCAGTCTTTCTATGGCATTATGGGCAGCAGAGATATACAGGCTTTCATCTTTTTTCCGGAAAGTTTCCATACGTTCCAGGAATATCACTCTCATCTGTTCTGCATCGAGGAAAGGAGCTATAAATATGTCGGAATTATAATTATAAAAAAGCTGGGAATTGATAAAAAGGCTGTCTTTGGTTGATCTTTCATAAAAACTGGATGAAAATGCAATGGAATAGACATCTGATCTTTTGGTTTCCCCGAAAACGATTTTCTTTTGCGGGCCTACGAAGGCAATATTTCCCCCTTTTAATGGGTAGGGAACATTATCTATCGTTAACTGGATATCTTCCAGAATAATATAGATACAAAAATATTCCAAGGTATTGAATTCTCTTTTGTTGTTATTTCTATTGATAAGGTAATCTAAACGATTGATACTGAATCCTATATTTTTTAACTGATCCGTTATTTTGTACATACATTGTGGGTCATTCTGTTCAAGAAAAATTCTTGCAAATTTTCCATATAAATATAAAAAATTTACCAAATATTAAGTTTCAGAGAAAAAAATTAATTAAATCTGTGCATAAAAATGATCTGTAACCTCATGATCATCCGGATATGGTTATTTTTTTTATTTTTAATTAAATGATATCCAGTATTGTAGCAGTTTTTATTTAAAATTATGGGTTTATATCTGCTGGTACTGGTGTTACTTTGCACATCCATCTTCTTAATCTCCATACTGGTAAATACACAAAAATCACAGATAATATTCCCGCCAGTATTCCCACTACCACAGCCATTGCTGTTGCATCCAGTTTATAATCCTTTGAGAAATTATACTGTCCTATATAGAGGATTGATAATACCAATAATCCGGTAATCAAACCGTGTAAAATGCTTAGTTTGGTCATCAGTTTTTTGATATTCAACTGTTCGTCCACCGTAAACTCTATGGCTTCCTGGCTGGCGGCATCCGTTACTCTTTTTATGATATCAATAGTAAGAACTACCGGAAGGAAGACCGCCATCGGCAGGGTAAGGCGGGCCAGGTTTTGAGTTCCCGAAAAGAAATGCGTGTAGCCCAATTCTTTGAAACTGGCATAGGCAATAATGAAATTAAAAAATACATTCGGAAGGACATAGTAAATTGTACGCTTCATGAGAAAGCGTTTGAGGGTGGTTTTCTTTATAGGTCTGGGTTTCGGAGGCTTTATTTTAAATTTCATAGAGAGAGGGTCAATAGCTCGATGGCTTTATCTTTGATCAGATGAGCTTCTTCTTTGGGAAGAAAGTTTTCATTGGACATGAAAGTGAAGTCCATCTGTTGGTTGTATGTACTGGTGACTAAAGTATTTGAATTCAGCCATGGGAAAGCTACGGTAGGACTAAAGACTGTTTCCAGACTGAAATTTTTGTAATCATTAGAGATATTTACCTTTCCCATATTGGATAAGGTGATATCATGTCCGCCTTCACTGGATTTCAGCATATTGATCATACGCCCCACAACAGGATGCATGTGCTCACCCATCCACAGAAGTTCACGGGCTTCCATCTTGTTGATTTTCTCAGTAAGATCCTTTTTGATCTCTTTGGCATTGCTCATAACATCCTTGCTGTTTTTTTTCACAGAAAGTTCTACTGTAGGAGCAAAAGCAAATAAATGATCTTCTTTAATCTCCGGAATAAAATGCCGCACATCTACAGGACTGATCACTTTGCCTTTGGCACGGTCTCCCTGAACTTCACGAAAGGCCTGCATCACCGAGGAGCACAACAAAGCATGCACAGAAATTCCGTTAGCTTTACATTTTTCAGTGATCAGTTTGGTGTCCTCTGAAGTCATTTTCCAGTGAATCGCATAATTTTTTCCCTGGTTTCTCTTTTTACTTTTTCTTTGGATGGAAAAGAATATTTTAGCAAATAGCAGGTAAAGGCTGGCTTTGTATTTTTTTATTCCAGTGTTAAAATCTGAAGGCAGGAAATCATCAACAGATTCAAAAGCAACATAAGGAATTAATGGAGCATATGGATTGTCCAGCAAGCTTAAAAGTTCACGAATTAAGGTTACTCCGGTTGTTCCGTCTGAAATACAGTGGGGGATGATCCAAAGAATTTCAGAAGTATCCTGTCCCTTTACCCATACTACTTCGGCCAATGGCTTTTTGGGCGTTTCAAAAAGTTTAAACCATCCTTTTTCAGATTCTTTAAACCAGTCTTCATCTGTTTTACGCTCAACAATACGAAGGGGAATAGGTTCAATATCTCTTTGTCCCATAAAAAAAGGATAGCATCCAATGTTATGATCAATATTCGTTCTCAGAATAGGATGCTTCTGCTGGATTCTTACTAAAGCAGCTTTAAAATTTTGTTCAGGAATTTTTCCCTTGATTCTTGCCGTGTAAATACAGTTTAAGGGCGTTTCCGGATCTACATACATGATCCTTTCCACCATCATTAAAGGTCTTTTGATCATGATACTGCCATTTGTTTTAGTTGTGAATGAATAGTCTGTATTACCTCATCACGGACAGCTAATGCATCGGTGTAAGGTAAATATCCTTCGCTTCCCATGAATGAAAAATCCATTTCACCACGGTAGGTTGAGGTCACCATCGTAGTTGTATTTCCTAAAGGTCCTATTACTGTAGGGCTGAAAATAGTATCTACACTGAAAGCTTTATACTGATGAGGAATCTTAATACGTCCCAGATTGGAAAACATACAGTCGTTGGAAGATTTCCCGTTCTTTAAAAGCCTGGTGAAATTATTCAGTGCATCGTGCCCGGATTCCATCACCATCATCGTGATATAAGGATTCAGTTTTGAGGTCTTCTGTTCCACAGATTTCTGCATCGCACGAAGGTTATCTGAAAAACTCAGTTTTTCATCGGAAGAAACCACTATCATTAATCCAAAAGCAAAAATATGATCTTCTTTAATCTGCCTGGCGAAACGTCTGATATCTACCGGGCAGGAAACTTTATTGAAAGATTTTTCTCCTCTTACTTTTTTAAATGCCTGCAATACTGCTGCACTCAAAAATGTATTGACGGTTACTTTCTGAGATTTGCAGTAATCAATTAATTGTTTGCTCACGGTTTCATCCAGTTTCCAGTGGATCAGATAGTCATTCTGTCTTTCCACGGCTTTCCTACCTACGGGAATGCATTTGATGGCAGTAGCAGCCAGCCTTCCGATAAATCTGGCTTTCATTTTCTGCCGGCGGCTGTTCAGAATACTGGCCGGAACTACATCTTCGATGCCTAAAATTGGTTTTTCTACCCCGATTTCAGCAGCAGGATTGTCCAGTACCTTCAGGAATTCATGTGAAAAAGCCATGGCAGAGCCACCATCGCATAAACAATGGTGGAACGCAAACAGCATATCAGAAACGTTTTCACCCTTGATCCAGATAAACCGGATCAGGGGCAATTTTTCGTAATTAAAGTTGGTGTTCCATTCTTTTCTGGATTCTTCCTGCCACTGATCTTCACTTTGTCTGGTGATGATTCTTACAGGGATAGAAGCAGGTTTTTCAGGAACATTGAACCAGGGAATATTTTTTTCGTCATAACTGATCAATGCTCTCAGCCATGGATGTTTATTTTGGATTCGTGCCAGAGCCTGCTGGATCTCTTTTAATGTAAAAGAACCTCTCAGCCGGAACGCAATAACAACGTTGAAGGGTTCTGTTCCGTCTCCCAGCAACATGCGCTCACCAAATAACAGTCTTCTTTTTATAGGTGGATTCATAGGCTATACGGAAGCTAATGTTGAATGTTCCTGTACAAAGTTTTCTAACAGTTCTACCGCTTTATCGTTACCTCCTGCAAGGGTAAATGTGTTTCTTACTTCCTGGGCAGCAGCTCTGTATTTCGGATTTTCTAATAATTCAAAAACCGTTTCACGAAGGGCATCTACACGCAGTCTCTTGTATTGGATACTGATTCCGCAGCCTGCCTGTTCGATCAGTTTTGCAATATGGAAATGATCGTAAGCGATAGGAGTGATCAACATCGGTAATCCATTTCTGAAAGTGTCATTAACGGTATTGAAACCACCGTGGCAGATCACCATGTCCATTCGCTGCATCACCGCAGACTGAGGAACGAAGCTGTTCACGATGAAGTTATCCGGCCATTCTTCAAAAATTTCCGGTGGAGTAGCGGCAATTACGGTAACCGGCTGGTCTTTAAATGCAGCGATGATTTTTTCAAAGAACGCTTTTCTGATATCTACCAGCAGTGTTCCCAACGATACAAATATCTTTGGAGTGGTAGAAGCATTCAGTTTATCCCAATCGAATGGAGCATCGTTGGGACGACCTTTTACCGGGCCTACAAATTTCATATGAGGCGGAACGGTTTCAAAACCAGCGAAAGCCTGTGAAGTAAACACCATATTCAGTTTATGAGAATGGATATAAATGCCTTCCTCATGAATGCCCACTTCTTTTTGAAGATCTTTGATTAAGTTCTGTTGCCATTCCCAGATTTTAGGGGCACTTTTTTCCGTGTCTCCCATCACATCCGGAGGAACCGGAGTTGTCGTTACACAAGGAATATGATGTTTATGAGCGAAAAGAGCACCTCCGAAAGTGATACAGTCGTTTACAATCACATCCGGCATCCAGCTTTCAGTAAGTTTCGTTAATCCCGGCATCATCATTTTAGCGAAAGGAACATAGGTTTCTTCCAGTGCCAGTTTCATTACTTCAGGTCCGGAACATGCGGGTCCGTCATCCTGTCTTTTTAAAATCCGGGCGATTTCCTCCTGGTATGGAATAAGATCTTCTTCAGGATAGAAGTAAGAACCTCCTTCGGGAATATGTTTGCTGTCTAAAGGCGTAATTCCAAACCATTTTACTTCGTGTCCACGGGCAATTAAACTGGCTCCTACACTTAAAGTAGGACTCACGTGTCCGAAAAACGGAGGAACTACAAATAAAAATTTAGACGGTTTTTCAGGTTTTGAAGCTCTTGATAAAGCCTGTTCCAATAAATTGGCTGCTGTAGCTGAACCTCCGGCTTCCACAAAAGACTGACCAACTTTTTGGGCGGCTTCGCGGTAGCCTGGAGTATTTAATATCTGTTGTACAGCTTCTCTCAGGTGGTTGGCTTTAAATCGGTTAAAATTAAGACGTTCACCCGCTTCTGTACGCACCACACGTCCTGCAACGTGCGACTGATCATACGCAATCGGAATCACAACCAAAGGAATTCCGTTGGATAATGTTTCAGAAACGGTATTATGACCGCCATGGCAAACTACGCCGTCAAGATGAGGCAGCAAATCCAGTTGCGGAACCTGCTGATACACCATAAAGTTATCCGGCCACTGCTCAAAAAGCTGCGGATCTGAAACGACTACAACAGTCAGATCTTCATCTTTAAAGGCATCAATGACCTTTTGGAAAAATGCTTTTTTATGATCATGATCGAAGGTTGTTCCGATACTTACTAAAATCTTTTTGTTGTCAGCACTTTTTAATCGGTCCCAATCAAAATCACATGAGATACGTCTTTCCGTAAGAACCGGACCTGTGAACTGATATTGAGAAGGCAGATCATCCATTTCCCCAAAGAAATAATTAGAGGTCAGAACAAGTGTCAGCAAGTCTGAAGTTGCCAGGGAACGTTCTTCATGGAAACCCAATTCTTTCTGTAAATCTAGGATCTGATTCACTTCCCATTCGTGTACTTTTGGAAGCTCATTCATAATTTTGATGGCTGCCGGAGCGGTAACAGAAGTGGCATAAGGAATACCAAGAGTTTTGGCTGCAACCGGAGCTGCAAATAACTGATGATCCCCGATAATCAAATCGGGCTGCTCTATTTTTAATAAAGAAACAATTCCATTATAGCAATGTCTGTTCAGCGGGATAAGGACCTCTTCATACAGGAACTTAACGCTGTCTATACCATACACTACTTTTTTGGAGATAATATCGAGATATTGTTCACTTTCTTTCTTTTCTTCGTCGGTCTGATCGTATTGGATCAGTAATAATTTTCCTCCCTCGGGAAGTTTAGCCTCTAAAGTCGGGTCAAGGCTGATCCAGGCTACTTCATGTCCTCTTTCCAGCAGCGTAGCACCGATGCTTAGAGTAGGGTTGACATGTCCTGTCAATGGTGGAACTATAAATGCAAATTTAGCCATGGTTTTGTGTTAAAATTTTAGATAAGAATTGAGTGATCGTTTCAGCGATGAGCTGAGGTTCCTGGATAGGAATATTGTGATCGCCCGGAATTAATTCAAGTTCAGACTGGCTGATTTGAGATTGCAGCCATTCACCTGTAGGTCTGCAGTTGGAATCAGCTCCATAAAGCAATAAAGTGGAAGTTTCCAATCCCTTGAAGTCAGCTTCACCAAGGAAATGTTTTTCCCTGATCATATCTGCTTTAATGGTGGTTTGATTAAACAGAAATTCATACATACGATGGTTCTTTTCCATTTGTCTTTTACCCATCTGTACTTTGGTGGTGTCTGTAAAATTGGCTACGTAATGCTCCAGAAATTCTTTGCTGTATTCATCAATGATGTTACGGGCTTTTTCATCCTGAGGATCCGGAGCTTCCATCACCACGAGCTGATTGACGCGGTAAGGATATTCTAAAGCTGTTTTCAACGCAATAAGACCTCCAAAACTATAGCCTACAAGGTGTACTTTTTCCAGTTGAAGGTGATCTATTAAACCTATCAAATCGGATGACATGTTGTCAAGATCGTACCCATCCGGAAAGCGTTCACTCATACCGTGACTCTTCAGATCGTACATCACCACATGGAAATGCTTTGTCAGCACAGGGGCAATATTAAAATAATAAATGGAAAGGTTGCTGAACATACCGTGGATGAGTACCACGGTTTGTTCAGCTCCTTTATTGAGTTCCTGTATATGAACTTGTCTGTTATTGACAGTGATTATTGGCATTCGTAGATATAATTGATGATCATACTAAGGTCAAGATTAATCAGCTGGTCAAGATCCATAGATGATAACCAACCCGTAAAGTCGATCTGATCGCCAAAATGCGCCTTGATCTTTTCAGAGAAAGAGACAATTTCAATGCTGTCCATTTCAAGATCTCTGGTGAATGAACTTTCAGGAGTAATATCCATCTCTTCTACAAATTCAGCACCTATCACTTCAGTAATAAAACCTTTTAATAAAGTAAAAAGTTCTTCGTGGTTCATTTTTAATGTTGCGTTTACAGTGTCCATCCGATAATATAATTTTTATGTTTAATAGTTTTGATTTCAATGTTGTTGATCCACAGGTGATCGTCTTTTATCATTTCGACTTCGAAGGCTTTAGGATTTCCTTTCAGTCCTGTTCCTAAGAACTTTCCGTAAGCTTCTTTGGCTACCCAGAAACGGGTGGTCCATTCCGCCTGGTCCCTGTCTTTTAATAAGGTTAATTCTTTGTCGGTAAATACCATGTCGTAGAATCCTGAACTGCGTTCTTCCATCAGTTCCATATCGATTCCTACAGATTTTCCATATCTCGCGATTCCCACGGCTTCTTTTCCTTTGTGAGCCAATGAAATATGAATGTCTTCTGTAAAATCACTGATGAGGTAAGGTTTGCCCACTTCATCGGAACGGATTTCAAAGGTGATCGGGAAGCAGGAATGGTTTTTTTTCTGACGAAGGAGATTTCTTACGGCATCTTTCACCGCTACACGGCTTACCATCCAGTTTTTCTTTTTGTTGGGTAGTAACTGCTGATGATGCTGTTTTTCCGTTTGGTTGAAATATCTTTTCAGGATAAAATCCCATGAAGCGACTCTGGTATAGGCCTGATGGAAAAAGAAAACTTCAGGAGCAATTTCTTCCGAAAGACGGTTGTGCAGCGGTGACATGGAAACATTCCATAATGGAGCATCTATTTCCAGTCTTCTGTTTTGCCATCCGGTAATGGCGCACCATACTTTTCCGTCTCTTTTCAGGATGATATCTGCAATGGCGAATTCATCATTAAGCTCGGTCAGCATGCAGGTACATTCAAAAATACCTTCCTGATCATGCATATCTCCGAAGAATTCAATATCTCTGATTTTTACAGGAAATGCAATACGGTCTTTCACTAAAGTAAGCTGAAGCCAAAGTCCGAATAACTGTCCTGCATTGTCCAGTAAAGAACCTTTGCCGCCGTTTCCTTTTATTTTTCCGATGATTCCTTTGTCTCCAACGGCTGAAACTTCAGTGATTCCCTGGTATTTTTCTCCATGGAACATGTGCATGTCATAGATTTCTTCAGGAGTTCTTTCAATAGGCAAAAGATTACCGATGGAAAGATTGAAATCAGGCGTTGGAACAAGAGCTGATTTTAAGACTACTTCTGCGTTCGCAAAGTTTTCAATATCGAGATAAGCGTGATTCGGTGAACGCCATTCTCCTTTTACGGTTTTTTCAAACGGTTTGGCAACGTTCATCCATTGGAATACGCTTACATTCATGATTTTATGAACCTGTGTTCCCGGAATTTCCGCTTCTGCAATTTCTGCAAGCTGTTCAAAGATCATCGTCATCGGAATGACCGGCTCCATATCTGCTACATGAGCCCATCCTTTAGGCTGTCTCAATAAGCTGTGATCGATCAGGTAAGGATGACTTTCCAGCGTTACGTATAAGTCTTTTGAGAAGGTTGTACTTCTTGGTGCTTTTGGAGCAACATGTGTTATTGAAGCTGCCGGACGTTGGATGGTGATCTCCGGACGGTTTTGGAATAAAGTCAATACTTCTTCCTGCATGCGGATCATATCGGCAACGTTATCCTGGAATGCCTGTACGAGCGGGTGGCCGCTTTTTGCAGCAATAGCTGAAGCCGTTGCTGTATATTGTTTTGGCGTATCCAATGACTGAGCCAACGCTTTTACTTCTTTAAAATTCCGGATGATAGGTGAACCTAATTCCAGTTTAATGCCTTTTCCTGATGGTCTTTTCGAATGATTCTGAATCTCTAAAAAGTCAAGGGCGATTGTTTTCCCTTCTACAAACAAGGAAGCCACTACACGTTGTAACTGAGCCAGTGCAGAACGGGTAGGAACGCTGGAAGCGATGGTGCTGAAATCTTTTCCTTTTAAAGTATCATCAATAAATCCAATCAGACCGCCAGTTCCGACTTGAATAAAGACTTTTGCACCTTCTTCGTATAGTTTATCTGTCAGTTCACGGAAACGAACAGGTTCAACCAAGTGTTCGGCACTCAGTTTTCTGATCGCTGCCTGATCTGTAGGATAAGGTTCTAGTGTTGTGGCAGACCACAATGGAATTTTTGTCTGCTGGAACTGTGCTTTTTCCATTCCTGCAAGGATCACATCCAGTTTATCAGCGATAAAAGGAGAGTGGAATCCTGACTGGAACGGCAGTACCTGATGGAAGATCTGTTTTGCTTTTAACAAAGGCACCAATTCATCCAAAGCTGCATTGCTTCCGCAAAGAATCACCTGATTAGGACAGTTGTCATTGGAAACATAAAGGTTTGAAATTTCAGCAATAAAAGGTTTTATCACCTCAATTCCGGCTCCTATGGCAATGAATTTGGAGTCTTTTAATTCAAAAGTTTCAGGGTGAAGGACATCAATTAAGGCTTTTACAGAGTTGGCTTCTGCTAATTCTGAAGAATAACCGGCTAACCATTCTCCTAAACTGTGTCCTGCATTCATATCCGGGATAATTCCCAGTTTTTTCAGTGAATTATCAAGGATACTGCAATTGTTGAAAACGTTTAAAGCATCGGTTAAAAGACCTTCACCTTCCGTTTCAATAGGAGCTGTAAGCCCAAAATAACGGCTTACCGTTTCTACTTCACCTTTTGCCAGTCCATCTAAACCAGGAAATACAAAGGCTACTTTACCGCCATCTTTTAATAACGGAGCAGAGGTGTACCAGATATCCTGTTTGTTTTTCCACGTGATATTTTTGGAAACAATTTTAATGGCTTTTTCTATTCTGGCAGGTATCGGATCGAATATCGCAACCCTAAAATCTCCTTCACCAATAGTTGTTTCATTATTTTGTAATGCTGAAAGCAATTCTTCATGGGTAGGTCTTGCCAAGATTAGTACATGATCTTTTTTCGGCATATCATAGCCTTCCAGAACAACGTGAGCATTGATTCCTCCAAATCCGAAAGCATTCACTGCGGCTACTTTTGGAAGTCCTGTTTTTGACCAGTTTCTGGCTTCCTGTACAGGTTCAAACCTTGTGTTCTGCATCTCCGAGGTTGGATTTTCACAATACAAGGTCGGTGGTAAAGTATCATGATGTAAGGCTAAACAGGTTTTAATTAATCCTGCAATTCCGGCTGCAGGCATAGCATGCCCGATATTGGATTTCACAGATCCGATACCCGCAGCCGGAGCTGCTTCTTCTTTCCCGAAGAATTGGGCTAAGGTCTGAAGTTCTGTTTTATCTCCCAGCGGCGTTCCTGTGCCATGAGCTTCAAGATATCCCACTTTGTTTTTATCTAAACCAGCATTGATCCATGCTTGTTCTAAAGCTTTTAACTGACCTTTTACGGATGGGCTCATCACGCTGGTTCCGGTACCATCACTGCTTACACCAACTCCTTTGATTACCGCATAGATTTTATCCTGATCACGAACGGCATCTTCCAGTCTTTTTAACACGACGAAACCACAGCCTTCACCGATCAATAGGCCGTCAGCATCCATACTGAACGGTTTGATCTGCTGTTGGCGGGACATGGCTCCCAGCTGGGCAAAAATACTCCAGAAAGCAGCATTCTGGCCTGTGTGTACGCCTCCTGCGATCATGATATCGGAACGGCCTCTCTGAAGTTCCTGTACAGCATGATCTACAGCAATCAAAGCAGAGGCACAAGCGGCATCTACAGTGAATGCAGCGCCTCCTAAATTGAAGCGGTTCGCGACAAGAGAGGCTGCAAGATTGGGTATTAATCCCATTGCGGTATCAGCTGCGAAACGTCCTTTACGTTGTTGGAAAGCGTGTTTTACTTTTTCAATATCCACAGAAGAAACCTGAGGCAGCAATTCCTGTAACAACGAAGAAATCTGTTCTCCTGTTCTTACAATTTCGATGGCACGGGTAGCACCCGGACCAGTATAGTTTCCTTTACCAATGATGATTCCCGTTTTTTCAAGGGAAGTATTCTTTTGAAATACGCCTGCATCTTCCAGTGCTTTCTGTACCAGATCAAGGGTAAGCAGATGATCAGGTTCCGTTCCTTCAACGGCTAATGGCAAAATACCAAATGCGGTAGGATCGAAAGTATAGTCAGGGATAAATCCTCCACGCTGACAGTAAAAACGGTCAACGGGACTTGTGGCATCACTGAAATGAACCGGATCTATCCGATCAGCCGGAGCCAGCTCGGTAGAATCGACTTTATTGACAATATTCTGCCAAAAAGTGTTGGCATCCTGTGCCCCGGGAAAGACGCAGGATAGGCCAATTACAGCTACATCTGTTTTTTTCATATTGAATTTATACAGCGTTTTACCAATTATTTCCTGACATGATCAGCACCTGGCTTTCCGTTCCGTATTTGATTTCGTTAAGGAAGATTTCTTTTCCTTCATCCAATGGGATCATAGAAATACCTCTGCGTTCGTATTCCGATTCAAGAGTGGAAGAAACCATTCCGGCTCCTTTCCAGGGTCCCCAGTTGATCGAGATTACTTTTCCTTTTAATCTTTTGTTTAAAGCATTGGCGTAATCATCCAGTACACTGTTGGCCGCAGCATAATCTGTCTGGCCTTTGTTGCCGTATACAGAAGCAATACTTGAGAACAGAACTACAAACTGGCAGTCTGAACGAAGCTGTTCTGCCAATACACGAAGTGGTTTCACTTTGGTGTCAAATACACGTCCGAAAGAGCTTGTTGTCTTTTGTTTGAATAATTTATCTTCTAAAAGACCTGCTCCATGAATCACTCCATCCAGACGGTTGTATTTTTCATAAATACTGCTGATCAGATTGCTTAAACCTTCTTCGTCACAAAGATCCAGTGATTGGTAAATGATGGTATTTCCAAGCTCTTCCATATCACGGATCGTACGCAGGATCTGATTGTTTTTGAAAATCTTCGTTGTTTCTTTTTCTATTTCTGCAGGAGAAGTGAATTGACCTGACTTGATCAGGAAACCTCTGATTTCTTCTTTGGTTTTCATTCCCTCAAAATCTTTCGCAGAAATATCATTTCTTGGATCAGCTGATCTTCCTACCAGAATATAAGTACAAGGATACGCCTGAGACATGTGTTTTACCAATTCGGCAGTGATTCCCTGTGCGCCTCCCAATACCAATACCACAGATTTTTGATCTAATTGGATATGAGCTTCATTCAAGCTTGTTGATAATGGAGAAGGAATGATGTCTACCTGGTGTCTCTGATCGTTTTTATAAATCACCTCAGCAGGTTTATCATTGGTAAGGATTTCTTTCAACGTAATTTCAGCAATCTGATCTACTTCCTGAGGCGTACTAAGGCTGATTAATCTACAAGTTGTATTATCAAATTCTCTTGCTAAACTTTTGAAAAGTCCCGGATATCCCTGATGATGACGTAATATGCTTGCATCTGTAATTTCCTGAAGGTGTGCTGGAATATCTGAAATAAGATATACCCATTTTGCTTTATCAAAATCCAGTTTTTTGATCAGATCTACATGATCAATAATGCTTGGTTTATCAGTTGCTGAGAATAGATCCAGCATAATTAATCCGTCAATATGGGAAAGATCTTTTTCAGTATCTATTAACTCTACAATAGCTCCATGCTTTTCTAATGCATCTTTGATGGCTGAGGTTTGTTGGTTGTCATCTTGTGTAATGGCAAAACGTTTTCCCTGCAATATTTCAGTATTTTGTACTTTAGAAGCATCGGTAGGAGTGATGTCAAAACGAAGACGTGACAATACATTTTGAGTTGGCTCTGCGGTATTTTCTGCTTTCCCTTCCAGAGCTGCTTCGTTGGTTTCCCCATTCATTTCGCTGATCCAGCTTGCCAGACCACGAAGAGTTTTAATGGCCGCCAGTTTTTCCATCACATCATCAGCCTGTTCAAGGTTTTGACCAAATCCGATCTTAGTTTTAAGATCACCGATGATTTCCATCCGTTTAATGGAATCTATGCTTAAATCAGCTTCCAGATCAAGATCAATTCCTAACATTTCTTTTGGATATCCTGTTTTTTCGCTAACGATATTCAGGATTGCATTTTGAAGGTCTTCAAGAGAGAATGCCGGCTGAGTTTGTGATTTTGAAACTGCAGGTTCAGCTGCTGATCCATTTTTTTCTGAGGAAGCGGTAGTATCTGCTCCTGAGAATTCAGTAAGCCATGAAACAAGACCACTTAAAGTTTTTATTCCGGCAAGCTGCTCCATAACGGTGTCTTCACTGGTATTTCCATTGCCCAGAGTTCCCAGTTCGTTACGAAGTGTTCCGATGATCTCAACTCTTTTGATAGAGTCGATACTTA
This sequence comes from Chryseobacterium sp. RU33C, assembly GCF_900156015.1. Lineage (NCBI taxonomy): Bacteria > Pseudomonadati > Bacteroidota > Flavobacteriia > Flavobacteriales > Weeksellaceae > Chryseobacterium > Chryseobacterium sp. RU33C. Next base: position 27,534 of record NZ_FTMT01000006.1, read on the forward strand.
AATCCGCTTCCAGGTCCATTTCCATACCCAGCATTTCCTGAGGGTATCCTGTTTTGTCACTTACTACCTGTAATAATAAGGATTTGATATCTCTTGACGGAGCTTGCTTTACAGGAGCTGCAGCTACGGGTTGCTGATGAACAGGCTGAACCGGAATCGTAGATATAGGCTGGTGTGCAGCAGCTGGTGCTGGTGAATGGTATACAGGAGCAGGGAATGCCTGAGGATTCTGTCCCATAAAGGAAAGCATCACATCACGCTGTGCCTCTATCATTAATTTCATACTGTTTAAATATTCCTGCAGCATACGTTCAGCGGTAGACTGAGCTTCAGTTGCTGGTGTCTGTGGTTGATGGGTAAAATTGTTCATGGGAATAGGGTTTATAAGTGGCAACGCACCATTGGATGGCAGATTACCGGTAGTTGGGTGGGCTGTCTGCCCGTTAACACGCCAGATAGCAGGGCTTTTCTTGTAAAGCTCAGGTTGGTTAAGATCGATAATCGTAACACTTCTGCCGTCAAAAAGTTTATCAATATTAAAGCTTCTGCCAGTTCCTAAATATTGTGCCAGCATGCAAAGCAGATGACTGAATTTATTACGGCTGTTGTCTTCAACATATAGGGTAAGCTGATCTTTTTCAAGACAGGATTTGGTCAATCCGGTAAGTACTTTTCCTGGTCCTACTTCAATGAATATTCTTGCACCGTCGTTATACATGGCCTGAAGCTGTTCTACAAATCTTACAGGCTGTACCAGATGGTCGGTAAGTCTTTCTTTTATTTCTACCGGATTCGTAGGATATACTTCCGCTGTGGTATTGGACCATACAGGAATCTGCATTTCACTGAAAGGAATATCTTTCAATACTTCAGCGTATAATTCTTTGGATTTGGCTAATAACGGACTGTGGAATGCACAGGCAACTTCCAGTTTTTTAGCAGAGATTCCTTCCTGTTTAAGTACTTCCAGTAAGGTATTGATAGCTTTCGTACTTCCGGCAATTACGCATTGAGTCGGAGCGTTGAAATTCACAGGATAGCATCCTTCCACTTTAGCAATAATAGGTTGTAAACGTTCTGCCGTAACACTTGCCGCCAGCATTGATCCCGGATCTCCGCCTTCTACTGAATCTAAAATAGACTGAGCTCTCTGAACGCTTAAGCCAACAAGTTGATCTTCTCCAAACACTCCTGCAAAACATAAAGCTGGTATTTCACCATAGCTATGACCTGCCAGCATATCAGGAACGATGCCCAATGATTCTAAGAATTTTGCCAGTGCAAGGTCTACAATTCCTAAAAGCGGTTGTGCTAAACGCGTATCTTTAATGTTTTCTTTTTGTTGTTTTAAATCAGCTTCATTAAAGGTTTTTGATGGGAAAACTACTTTTTCAAGTTCAGGATACTCATCAATAATCTTACGCATGGCTGGGAAAACAACAAATAAGTCACGGGCCATATTGATTCTCTGACTGCCTTGTCCGGGGAATGTGAATGCTACTTTACCTTCTTTTTTATTCACGGTAAAAGTGTCTTTTGTCTCAATTCCCAGCAATACAAGTTCAAGCTTCATCATCAGGTCTTCGGCAGTGTCTGCAACAATACTGAACTGAATTGGCTTCTCTGAACTGATGCTTAAACTGTAAGCAATATCTTTTAATGGAATACCATCGTTAATTTCTAATAATACTTTAACCTGACTTGCCTGTCCTTTCGCTTCTTTATAGGTATCTCCGCGGAACACAAACAATTCTGAAGGCCACGACTGCATGGCAATGGAATTATCCTGCTTAGGATGGTTGGCAATTACCGTATGAAAATTTGTTCCTCCAAATCCGAAAGCACTGATTCCTGCATAACGGTTTTTCTCCGCCCATAATCCGCTTTCTGCATGAAAGGCAAACGGACTTGTTTCAGCATTATAATAAGCATTAGGCTGCTGAAGATGAAGGGTAGGCGGCTTTACACCGTGATATACCGCAAGCGAAGCTTTGATTAATCCTGCTAATCCTGCCGCACATTTGGTATGCCCGATCTGTGTTTTCACAGAACCTAGATGAGTCTGTCCCGGTAAAGCTCCTGAACGGCTGAACAAATTGGTCAAAGCACTTAATTCGGTTTTGTCACCTACTACTGTTCCTGTACCGTGAGCTTCTACAAGACCAACGGAAGCAGGACTGATCCCAGCCTGGGAATAAGCACGCTCTAAGGCTCTTACCTGGCCTATTTTTCTAGGAGCGGTCAAACCTAACGCTTTTCCGTCACTGGATCCTCCAACTCCTTTGATTACTGAGTAAATACGATCTCCATCCCTTACAGCATCTTCATATCTTTTTAAAACAAGGATGGCAATACCTTCTCCAAGAGCGATACCGTCTGCATCACCATCGAATGTAGCACATCTCCCTTTTCTGGATAAGGCATGCGTGCTGGAGAACATCAGGTAATCATTAATTCCGTTGTGTAAATCTGCACCTCCGGCAAGAACCATATCAGATTTTCCTAATACAAGTTCCTGGCAAGCCAGATCAATAGCGGCCAAAGAAGAAGCACAGGCTGCGTCTACTGTGAAGTTTCTTCCGCCCAAATCCAGACGGTTCGTAATCCTACCTGCGATCACATTGGCCAAAATACCTGGAAAAGAATCCTCGGTGGTATGTGGAAAGGCTTCTTTTACTTCTTCGTGAAGCTCTCCGAAGACCTGTTTATAATATCCTCTGAAACTATAGCTGTTGGCAAGGTCATTACCTCCTTCAGCACCTATAATAACAGAAATGTTTTCTCTGTTGATGTGCTTTTCGCCATAACCGGCATCTTCCATTGCACGTTTTGCAACCAATAAGGTTAAAAGCTGTGTAGGCTCAATAGCAGCAAGCGATTGTGGTGGAATACCAAATGCCAATGGATCGAAATCAATTTTTGGAATGAATCCTCCCCATTTGGAATGAGATACATCCGATTCGTTGGAATCAGGCTTATAATAAAGGTCTTTATTCCATCTTTCATCCGGTACTTCGGTAACACTGTCTTTTCCTAAAATGATATTTCTCCAGTATTCATCAAGGTTTTTAGCACCAGGAAAAATACATTCCATCCCTACGATGGCGATATCAAGAGGTTTTTCCGTAGAAACCGGTTCTTCCGGTAATACTGCATCCTGAATATGTTCGTAATTGTCTACCACACTTTGATGAAGGGCTGCCAATGAGATCACACGATTCTGCATGGTGGCTACCTGTCCGATCATATACATTCCTAAGTCCAGTTGGTCATCTTTAGGAATATTGACCAATTTGTCGCCCTGACGTTCTATTCCTTTAGCGGCAATACGTAAACGGCCTACATTTAATTTTTCAAGCTGTTCCCATACCTGCTTTTTGTCCATTCCGGCGGCAAGCAGTTTTGCTTTTTCTGTATTGAAGTGGTGAGCAAAAGCTGTATTTAAACAACGGGTTTCATGTCCTGGAGCTGTTTCCAGTAAAACGGTATCTTTCGCCTGCATTGCCTGAGCCTGAAATTCTTCCTGAATAGCTCCGGTTTCTACCGCTTCATGTGTATACAGATAGGCAGTACCCATCAATACCCCGATTTTCACTCCTCTTGCGGCCAATGGTGCAGCCATAATAGAAACGAATGCGGTTGAAAAGGCGTTATGAATTCCTCCTGCAAAAAAGACACTGATGTTTTCAGGATGATCTTCTTTTAAAATACGGTCAATTTGTTTTTCCCAGAGAACTGTACTGGACAAAGGACCTACGTGACCTCCACACTCACGTCCTTCAAAAATAAAGTTTTTCGCGCCTTCTTTGAGGAAAATATCCAGAAGGGCAGGGGAAGGAACGTGTAAGAATGATTTTATTCCTGCTTTTTCAAATACTTTAGCCTGTGCGGGTCTTCCTCCGGCAATCAAAACTACAGGAGGTTTTGCTTCTAATATATATGATGTCTGTTCATCTCTTAATTCCTGTGGAGCAAATCCTAAAATTCCTACACCCCATGTTTTTTCACCAGCCAGCTTTTTGGTATCCATTACCAAAGATTTTGCAGATTCTCCTTTCAATAAGGATAAAGCAACAAAGGGTAAGGCTCCGGCATCTGCTACTGCATTGGCAAATGAAGGAACATCACTTACACGGGTCATTGGACCTTGAGCGATAGGGTAGTTCAGACCCAATTCCTGAGCTAAAGAGTTGTTTTTATCAATTACTTTCAGTGCCTTTGCCTGCTTCAGGTGTCCATACATGGCTTCTTTGAAACCGAAAATCAGTTTTCTCAGGGTTTTGAAGTCTTCATACAGATCTGTTGCTAATGAAATATCTTGTCCCATTGGGATGTAACATGTACTGAGGTCTAGACCTGTAAAGTATTGTCTCAGATCTTCGGCAGTTGCATTCTCAGGTAAAACCGGTGAATTGGGTCTTACCAGTACACGATGGTTAGCAATCACTTTAGTTTCTGTACCATTCAGTTTTGAGCAGATTTCTTTCAGGTCCTGAGGGACCGAACTTTCCGGAAACAGAGCCAGTTGGCTGTCCAGTACAATTCCTGTTGCTCCCAAAGCTTTTGCTGCTGCTGCGGTATGGATGCCTATTCCTCCCTGTACCCACACCGGAATGCTCTGGATTTCTTTGATCACACGCTGGAATAATACAAATGTGGATTCATAGCCTACTAATCCACCCGCTTCATTTCCTTTGATAATGATTCCTTCTGCTCCTGACTGTTCAGCCTGTGTGGCCTCTTCCAAACTGGTTACCTGAAAAATAACAGGTATATTGAGTGGCTTAGACATTCCGAACGGAAGGATCGCAAATCTTACTTTTTCAGGAATTTGAAGAGTGGTGAAATCATCGTTAGAAAAATAAATACCATAGGATGGTACGTCTATCTGATCAAGTTGATGTAACGCTTCCTGGGCTTTCGTTAGCTCATTTCCTAAACTTAGTACGGGCAATGCACCTGCCTGGTGCAGTCGGGATACAAGGTTAACGTCCGGCTTTTCAAAAGGCGTCAGTCCAATAATGGTTAATTTTTTCATGGCGTGTTAATTGAATTATTGAATGATAGCAAGAGTTTAATAACAGAATGCAAGGTCTTTGCATAGTAAGACCATTACTTTTTGTTAGGATATAATAAAATTGGTTTTTATCAAATCGCTAAAAATTAATATTGTTTTATGATAATTATTTAATGATCTGTCAGTTACAGATAGATTTTGGGTTATAGTAATTATATCTGGCTTTTCAAAGGATAATAGCCAGATTTTGGTCAGGTTTTTCATAGCATTTACGGTATAGAAATGATTAATGATATCTCATTGCAAAAAAGCTTATATTATATGTATAAATAGCAATTTGAGGTGATGAGAAAATAAAAATAATGAAACTGTAATATATCTTTAATCATAAATGTTATTTGATAACAATTTTTTAATGTAAAAATATCTGTTGTTCAAATGCTATTAAAGTATATTTATTGTTTCCTTATTCTTAGAAACATTGCCGGTACAATCTTATATTTTTTAACTATAAATAGTTATAGTTAAAAAAATGTTAGTCAAATATAGGAATAAAAAATAAAATATTTCAAAAACAAGAGAATTGTTTTCAGGTATATTACAAAAAGATAATATACCCTAGATAAGGTTCAAAAATGTAAAAAATACCTTTGTGAATCTGATAAAATTAAAAAGCTAATTTAATTAAAATTAATCAATATATTGTGATTTAATTTGAATTATTTATGAACTTTTTATATCTTTTTGATAAATAAACAGATAGATATTTTTAATAATAATTTAAATATCTTTCCGAAATTCATAAAAAAAACAGTAAGTATCTGATATGCTTACTGTTTTTGTATGTGTTGATTGTTGATGTTTTTTTTGACTAATAAGCCATTTTACGGATGTATTGTGTCGTTTTTATTGATTTGAATAGCTGATAAACGATCTGCTTACTAATAGGTTTACTGAAAATATTAAAATATAGTTAATCCGTACTGCTTTGCCAGATCTAATATCATATGATACCCGGCCAGAGAATTTCCATGTTGATCTAAAGCAGGGCTGAATACCCCGATTCCTATTTTTCCCGGAACACTTACCGTAATTCCGCCCCCGACACCGGATTTGCTTGGCAAGCCCACTGTTCTTGAATATTCACCGCTGAACTCATACATTCCGGCTGTCAGCATTTGTGATTCTACTAATTTTGCTGTATCTGCGTTTTTATAAGTGGCATCTCCGTCGAATCTAACGCACTGGTTGGCAAAGAAGTAACCTATTTTTGCGAGGTCTTCAGCGGTAAGTTCAATGGAACACTGCTTGAAATAATTGTCCAGCTGGTCTTCGTTTCCGGAAATAAGTCCGCTGTTTTTCATGATGTAAAACATACCACGGTTTCGGTGGCCTGTTGATTTTTCAGATTCGTAAACTGATTTGTTATAATCTAGGGATGGATTTTTGGTAATGTATCTTACCATATCCAGTATTTTAAGGAATGGCTTTTCGCCATCCCCGGAGATTAGTGAAGTGGTAAGAATTGCTCCGGCATTCATCATTGGATTAAGCGGCTTTCCCGTAGTCTCAAGGTTTGAAAAGTGGTTGAAGGGTTTATCTGAGCCGAAATATCCCATTTTGTCGAAAATATGAGCTTCTCCTTTTTCGTTTACTGCTACCATTAATGATATGATTTTGGAAATACTCTGCATGGTGAATTTTTTATTAACATCACCGGCATTGAATACTTTTCCATTTTTATCAACTACTGAAAAAGCTATTGCCTTAGCATCCATTTTCCCTAGCTCAGGAATGTAATCTGCTACTTTTCCCTGAGTATAATACGTTCTGTTTTTTTCCAGAATGGTACTTAATGTTTTTTCTGAAAGGCTTGAGATATCTGCTGCTTTCTGTGCATAAAGGATTGTGTTTAAGGAAAGAAAAGCTGCAGTACAGATTCCTTTTGCGGAGAGTAAAAAGCTGTTGTTTTTCATATAGGATGTGTTGAAATATAATGTTTATGATAATCCTCAGGAAACAAAGATAAATTATTTTAATCTTGTCGGCAATTCTCATGATTTTTCTTGCAGATTATGATAAGAATGGGTGATACTTATAGGAGAAGACTGCATTGTTGAAAACACTAGAGATTTTTAAGAAGAAGTGGATAAAAAGTTTGCTGTTTTTATTTTTTTTAATGTGATTAATTTTAATATTAATCGTCAATTTTAAGTATAAAAATAATTTAATTTGATTTTTGGTTGTTGATTTTGGTTTTTAATAGGTCAAAATGTATGATTTTATTCTGTTGAAATCAGGTTGTTGCTCTCAAATTGAGCAAAGACAAGGATTTTTTTCCATAACTAATAGGTTGGTGAAATAACATATAATCATGAATTAATCTATATTGTTGGAATTCAATTGTGAAATAATGTTGTTTTTTCACGATTAAATGATTTTTGTATTGTTATTTTTATTAATTTGACAAAAAATTAATAACACTTTTTTAATAACTATGAAAAACAACACCTATTTTGGTAGGCAGCACATCTTCAGATGGCTCCTGCTATGTTGGCTTCTGGTACCTTGGGTACTACAAGCACAAGCTCGAATTACATGGACCGCCCAGGTTGGATGCCAGGAATTCCGCGGCGAAAAAGACGGTCAGATCCCTGACAACGGAATCGCCTATTCCTACATCAATTCATCCCAATGTCTCCGTGTCTGTGAACAATCAACGGTAAAATATGAGATTCAGGGACCGAATGTTTCCAATGTGCAATGGACTGTTTCGGGAGGTACTGCAGCTATTTCAGGACCCTCGAACACCGTGGCCAATGTAAGCTGGGGAGCAGCAGGTAACGGATCTTTACAGGCCGTCATCACCTATAATGACGGAACAGTGGAAACACAGACTATTTGTATTGAAAAGATTAACAGGCCAATTGCTAAATTTGAAATGTTAAATCTTGCCGATACCGTATGTAAGAATACGACAATCTATTTCGATAACCTTTCTGAACAGAACGGCGGGTCGGATATTGTTAATTATTTCTGGGACTTTGGAGATGGTACAACTTCTACCGCTTTTGAGCCTTCTCATTTGTATGCTAATCCAGGAAACTATACTATTCAGTTGACGGTAACGAACAAGTGTGGCTGCCAGGATAGAATTAAAAAACAAATCAAGGTATTAAAAGCAGATCCTGTACAGATCAACTGTGCTTCCGTAGTATGTGAAGGCAGTACTGAAAAATATAATGTACAGGATGGATGCAACAAAGGACAATGGAAAGTTATCGGAGGATCAATTGTTAACAATAACGGTAACGAAATCGAAGTTTTTTGGGATCAGGTTGATCCGCTTGACGGCTTCGGATATGTAATGTACATGTCAGAATGTGCTTGTCCTGAGTGGACGACAATTAAAATTCCTGTTGTTTTAAAAAATGCAAAAATTAAAGGACAGGAAGTGATATGTACTGGCAGACAGTATACCTATTCAATTCCTCAGTGGCCTACAACGAGCGTTCAGTGGAATGTGACAGGTCCGGCAGGAGGTCAGCTGACGAACACCCAGCAGAGAAATGAAATTGTTTTCAGAGCAAATCAGCCAGGTACTTATCACCTTACGGCAAATTATTTCAATACTTTATTGACATGTGAAGGACAGGCTTCTATAGATATCGTAGTAGAAGCACCAGTATTGGTAAGTGGTGGTGTGGATGAAATCTGTGCAGGAACTAGCCAGGGATTTACAGCAGTTCCTAATGTACCGGTGATCTGGAAGGTGACAACGGGAACATCTACTTATACTTCTCCACCAATGACAGGAATATTCAACTACAACTTTGCAACAGCGGGAACGTATACTGTGACGGCTACCAAGCAAGGAGGAGGTTGTGAAAGTAATGGAAGAATTATTAAGGTATTACCAATTCCACAGGCACCTAACGGAACCATTTCCGGAGAAACAAAAGTATGTCCCGGAAAACCTTATGTTTATACCATCAGTTCAGTAGATCCTGGTATGGTACCGGTTTGGAATGTTACCAACGGAACCATTCAGGGAAGTAATGCAGGACCTTCTGTTACGGTTATATTTAATGCCGGTGCTACATCATATACAGTATCTGCACAGAACAAATCTATCAGCAGTGCCGCATGTCTTTCAGCTCCGAAATCGTTTAATGTAACGAAGTTGGACCTTAATACTATTGGTATTAATGCTAATTCAGGACCTTTCTGCCCGAGTAGTACCCAAACATTCAGTGCTAATCTGAATGGTATTGTTCCGGATTTTATGGAATGGTCATTTGCAAGTTCCAATTTCGGAAGTGTAGTGGGAGGACAGGGTACAGCTAATATCACTGTAAACTTCAACGAGATTTCTTCAACAGATACTACTGATCTGATTCTGAAAGTAGTAAAATGCGGAGTGACAAAAATCATCACGATGCCGGTATCTTTAATAAAGCTTCCGGTAGTAAGCTTTACCAATGTTGGTGGAATTTGTTTGGGTTCAAATCTTACTTTTACAGTAAATCAGGGAACCATTACTTCGGCGACAAGTGTGACTTTCACATTTCCTGGTGGAACGTATACTACAGCATTTAATCCTGCCGGAATTTACAGCTTCCCGAATAACGGATATATCCAGAACAATTCAGGAAACAATGTTTCTCAAACGGTTGTTGTAACTTATACAGGTACTAATGGATGTAATTATAAGCCTACGGCAAGTGCTAACTTTATTGTATATCCTGAAACTATTATTACTGTTTCTCCGGTATATAATATTGCAGTTTGTGATCCTGCCACGATGACACCGTATACTATTACGGCTAACAGTTCTACAGGACTTACAAATATCTTGTCTTGGCAATGGTATAAAAATAATAGTATGATACCAGGAGCAACTACCAACTCATATACCATCTCAGGAGCAGGTGCTTTTGGAACGTACAGAGTGCAGGCTGTAGATATTAACGGTTGTGTGGTTTCTTCACAGAACATTAATGTGACTCAGTCTTGCCCGAGCAGTGGAAGTTGTACGGCAAACCCTCAGATTAACTTCGTCCCGGCATGGTCTGCTTGTAACACGATTACTGTTTCAGGTTTAACATACAACGGAACTCCGGATGAGATCCAATGGTTGTCAGATACTGTACTTACTTTAGTTTCCGGTCAGGGAACGGCTTCACCGGTATATCAGACTAATCTTGCAGGCGCGCACATTGTTTTTGTACGTCTGAGATATGGTTCATGCTGGTACAGTAAAGGGGTAGAAGTGAGAAAGAACTATGAGCCTAAATTCAATATCAGTACAGTTTGTAACGGAAGCGGATATACAGTAACGCTTTTCAATACCTCTACGATATTTGAAATCAATCCTGCGTCTATAACCTATACATTTACTTCGCCGGGACAGCCTGCTCAAACAGGACAATCGGCAACGTATAATCTTGCGCCGGGTACTTATACCTTTACAATGACAGTGTCTGCACCAGGGAAACCAACGTGTACCACTACACAGACAATTACATTAGCTCCTGTTCCTGATACCACCTTCCTGGTTCCAGGCTGGCTATGTACACGTTCACCTGTTACGTTCAGTCCTATAAACTATGTTCCGGGAAATACATATACCTGGATCTTTGATGGTACCTCTTACGTTACAACAGGACCAGATGCTACAATAACATATAATACTGCAGGAACAAAAACCATTCAGCTGAAAATTAAAACTCCTATGGGATGTGAATATAGTTCTGGTGTAATTGGTGTTAATGTAAAAGAGGCGACTCTGGATGGTGATATGGCGCCTCCTGCTTTGGTAGCTTGTATTGGAAGTGCTCCTAATATCGTATTTACCAGTACGCTTGGATCTCCTAACCAATATATCTGGATGAATGGTTCTCAGGCTGTACCAGGTGCACCAAACTCTCCGGTATTTACTCCAACACAATCTGGTAACTACTGGCCGGTGCTGGTATCATCAGACGGATGCAGAACAAGTATTATGAGTACTAAAGCCATACCTGTAACGCTTAAAAACCCTCCATATGTTAATATAGCAGGAACAGCTAATATCTGTGAAGGATCATCAGCAGTACTTACTGGTATTGTAACGGATAATACATTGGAATATCAATGGAAAAAAGGAAATTCAGTAGTCGTACCATGGACTTCTGCTCCTTATCCGATTGCTCTAAGTACAGGACCATTATCTGCAGGTACTTATGTGTATACACTGGAAGTTAGAACTCCGGGTACTTCAGGATGTACAAGCAGTAAAAGCTTTACAGTTACTGTAAATAGCCCTCCGGCACCAGTTTCGGTAACTTATAATATGGTAAGCTGCCAGCCTTATCAGGTTGTGTTAACAGCATCAGGACCGTCTGCAGGAGTGTATAACTGGAGCAACGGAATGACAGGTCAGTCTATCACAGTATACGAAGGTGGTGCTTATCAGGTTATTTACACTGCACCAAGCGGATGTAAAGTGGTGGGTAATACGCAGGTACCATTAAGTCTTGAAAGCCTTATGTGGGTATTCCCGACAGGATGTTATGATGAATGTCTCAGAAAGAATTATGTTTTAGGACCAAAAGGAGTCTTTGATCATCATGACTGGCAGCTGTTCGGAAACAGTATCCAGAGTGGAAACAATGATTATATTTATCCTTTATATATTGGTGCTGCAGGAACCTATCAGTTACAGATTGATCATCTTGGATGTCAGTTTACTTCCGGAACCATGAATTACTATCCAGGTAAAGAATGTGGATTCGAAACAGAATGTAAACTGGAAGCAAGTATCAAAGACATGAAATGGGTTGGAGATCACTATAATGTGTATGGTATTATCCACAATGGCGGAAGCCAGCCGATCAGCCTTACCGTTTCCAGTCTTAATGGATTTGGAATTTATCTTCCATCCATTATTACGATTCCGGCAGGCGGAGTGTATGATATGAACGCTAATCCATTGGCATTCTATCCAAACTCAGGCTTCCAGGGTGCTGATGAGATTTTATTCTCCAATGAAACATGTAAGTTTACTACCAAAGCGGTAGATCCTAACTGGATGGGTATGAAAAATGCAGGAAGAAGTGTGATGGCAACTTCAGTTTCTTCTCTGAAAATGACCCCAAATCCTGCGAAAGAAAAAGTGAAAATCTCGTATAATACGGGCAATGAAAAATTACTGGCAAAACAGGTTACGGTTTTTGATGCCATGGGCAATGTCAAATTCCGTAAGGAACTGAAAACGGCTTCCGGAGAGGTAGACGTGGAAGTTACCAGCTGGCTGCAGGGTGTTTATATTGTTATTGTACAAACGGGAGACACCTCATTACAAGGAAAACTAATTAAAAATTAGTAGCTTATCAAGCAGTGTTCTCTCCGGAGAACACTGTTTTTTATAGTATGTGATAATTAAATGAATTTTTATGATACAATTTAAAAACAAACTTTGGGCACTCCTTCTCATACTACCGGGATTATCTTTTAGTCAGGCTTATCAATGGCAATGGGGAAAACAGGCAGGAGGATTAACAGGTTCGGCAGATCCGGGCTTTCATTATGTCTTTGATGAATCCATAAGGGATATTGTAGTGGACAAAAACAATAACACTTATTATCTTGCAACGATGCGCGAACAGGGACAAAACCTGAATGGTACTTCTGTAACCAATTACGGGCTGAGTGATCTTTTTCTGTTCTCTGCTGATTGTGCGGGAAATATAAGATGGTCCAGACCCATAGGTGGTTCAGGAGACGGAGAAAATGCATGGCATATTAAAGTGGATAACAACGGAGGATTATACGTGATGGCAACCCTTTATAACAATTCTTATGTAGGAGATCCTGATGCGGTTCCTGTACATTTTGATGATACTCATACACAGCCCCTGTATACTTATTATGACCAAACAATAGAGCCTGCCCATAAAGCAGCTTTTCTGTTAAAATATAATACTTCGGATGGTACACTGGCGTGGAGCAAATCTTTACAGGGAGATGTTAACTATTTCTCCCGTATGTGCGATGTTCAGATGATGTATATGGATTCTTCCAAAAATATTCACGCTGTAATGGGATTCAGAGCTGGAACCCATTTAAACGGATTAATTACCGTACCTTCCACCTTTACGTCAACCTATCAGTATTATGCGGTTAAGTTCAATTATGATAATGGAAATATGACCCCGGCGTCTCCTTTGCTTCTTCCTATCACAGGAAATGCAATAAATATTGTTGGAAGAGAGGGAAAAGTGAATGTTGTATACGATGAAAGCTTGAATCGTTATTATATTGCCGGTAAAAGAATGGATCCCGGATTCAGTAATCTGGTTGATCTTTCCTATAATAATGTTCCTTTTACGAAAGCTGCTTATGTATTTGCTTTTGACGGTACTACAGGGGCTGAGGTATGGAGAAAAGAACTTAATAATGGTACAACAAGTACGGATGACGAAATTCATTCTATTATAAAAGACCCGGTGACTTCAGATATTTATATTTCCGGACGTTATTACAACGGAATAACGGTGCCTGCTACTTTCGGAAGTTATACTTTTCCTCTGAGAAGCTATGTGGAGGCCGTTCCGTTTGTTATGAAAATGAATGCTTCAGGTGCAGTACAGTGGGCAAGAACTCCGGAAGCAATGTCTGGTCTTCAGTTTGGCTATCGTTTTACCAAAGGAACAATTGCCATTAATGGAAACGAGATAGCATTCGCCAAAGGAAGTTGGTCTGATGTCTGGGGCAGCTATGCAATGGTACGTCCTGATGGAGACAGATCAGATCCTTTATTGGTGAGACTTAACAAAGATACCGGAGATGTTTTGGGAACAGGAGAGATTCGCAGTAACTTTTATGTTATCGATGAATTTACGGCGGTTGCAGCAGATAATGACGGTAACTATGTAGTGGGAGGCTTTTTTCATGATCAGTTATTTACAGATGCCAATGATAATGTCAATACAATGGCTGTTAATGTAGCAGGAGGGAAATCTCAATCTTTTTTTACAAAATTTGCTAAATCAGCGTGCACCCAGATGTCAGTAGAAGAAACTGCTGCTCAGTCCGGAATGCAATTATACCCTAATCCGGTTCAGGATGTACTTACCATCAGGAGCAAAGAGCCTTTGGTTTCTTATGAAATCTTTGGAGCAGCCGGGCAGCTGGTAAAACAGGGAACTTTGAATATGATGCAGGAACAGATCGTATTATCTTCTCTTCAAACAGGAGTATATTACATCAAACTTCAAACAAAATCTTCTACAGTAACGGAAAAAATACTAAAGAAGTAACAAAAACAAAACTGAAAATTAATATCCTTATATATAAACGGCATTCTTTGCAAAGGATGCTGTTTTTTTGTAGAGTTCATCTGATGTAATTGAAAAATCTATTCCGTATTTTTGTAAAGAATTAAGCAGCGAAATTGTTTATTCCAACATATGAGCAAAACGTTTTCCGGCCATCATCAAGTAGGTATGGTTGCTTCCTTTTCTGAACTTGTGAATACCCATTTTCAAGGCACTGTGAATGCAGTCTGCTGGCATAGAAATTTAGTGGGTGACTTTAAAGAAATTGCCACAAAGCTTCAGCTGAAAGATGATATTACAGAAGTTTCCGGCGAAGATCTCTTAGCATTGGAATTGTCGGAAGAGGGGAGTATGGCGAGAGAAATTATCCTGAATGACCTGCAGTTATTAACAGATTTCGGAGCATCTCCGGTTCTTAATTTGCTTAAATGTTATGAGCGCGATGAGGAACTCGGTTTTATTTCAACAGATGTGTACTCCTATCATGTTGACCGTTCACCTGTAGGAACAGACACTTTTCTTTGTACTTATCATGGAACAGCGAGTGATATTATACCCAATGATCAGGTGGAACAGAAAATTTTAATTCCTGAAATCCGGGAACAGCTCAGAAAATTACATGACGGTACTGAAGAAGAATTTGAAGACTTCCTGAAAGAGTATTTCTTTGATCTGCATTATCAGCCTAAACCCAATGCAGAGCCTGTCAATTTAGGGGTTGGCCATCTTTGGCGCATTGCAGTAGATCATCCTGATCAGAAGGCTTTACCTTGTGTTCACAGAGCACCTGTTGAAAATGATGGAGAGTTCAGGCTGCTGTTGATTTGTTAAATTATCATTGGGTCTTGGGAAGAAACCCAAAAATCCAGCATCATTCTGATACCGGATTTTTATACTGGATAAATAAAGTTAAATAGTCGGCTGTTTTACCATTTAATTTTTATTTTTGGAACTACTTTTTTTATTTCATTGGCTACATTAGTTCCTGCTTTCCCCAGTTCATTGCTTATGTTTCTGACCACTTTCACAGCTTCATGATTTTTTCCGGGGCCGTACTGTAAATCGTGAACTGTAGTGTTCCATGTTTTGACGATATCGTTATTGGGACCAAACTGACCTTTTAAGGCATCTCCGATCTGATTTAATCCTTTAACGATCGTATTATTTTTTCCAAAACATCCATTATCACCACCCACTCCGTTTGTCAGGCATTTATTTAACTCCCGGTAGGTGAGCTGGCCGCCTGCACAACCTGCAAATGCATAAGGCTGGCCTCCGGTACTTACCGCACACTCAACGGCTATTTGGGCTTCAGTGTTCAGATTTAGCTTACTTGCTCCATAACACACGGCAGTTCCCATAAAGGATACTTTTCCGTTGTTGGCCTGATCTTTAAAGCAGGATACCAGTTGTTTTAATTCAGGGTCATTTATTTTATCAGCAAAACAAAGCGGATACATTTCGTAATTACCACCATATTCTTTATAACATTTCATCATATCCTGAGTAATTTGTTTTTCTTTTGTACCGCCTAATACACTCAGCATGCAAAGGCTCTGTTCTTCTGTTGTTTTTGAATTTTTTGCACACTTATAAATTTCAAGCTCTTTCTGGCCTGCCATATTAGACACCATACAGTCACCAAATTTCAGCTGATTTAATGATCCGTCAAAATTCAGGGAATTCTTATAGCAGTTTACTGCAGTCTGTTCACTTGTCATCATTACATCTCCAAAAGGTTTTTGCTCATCCACAATTTGTGTGGGTATTGGTCTTAGTCCGTCAGCAGTCTGAATTCCTGTCTGGTTATCATAAGTGGGCTTTGGCAGATGCATAACTGGCCGTGGAGGAATAGGAATATTGGAATAACCAACTATCCGGTATCCATATCTGTAATCTAATTCTATGATATTATTGCTGAAATCCAGGAAAAAAGCTTTTTGATAAGGTACCGCTGACGGCAAACGTAAATAATTAATTCCGGTTTGATCATATACGGCTTGCCCGGCATTTCCCGGATTGCCATTCTGAACAATCATTCCCGTATTAAACATAGTAAAAGACTGGCCATAAGCAGTCAGGAACATCTGGCCAATAGGGTAAGCCTGTGCAAACAGGCCGGAGCATACGCTGATAAGTGAAATGAATACACTTAAAAAGGATAATTTTTTAATAATTGTTTTCATGGCGTTATTTTTTCATAAAATTACCCCGTAAACGAATACTAAAAAATTACCCTTTTTCGCTATTTTTTTAAGTTGAAGAGCCTTAATAAATAAAAAAACAGCCTTGGAAAGGACTGTTTGTGTGTTTTTGGATTTGATTTTTTTAAAAGTGATAAGGAAATTGGTTCTATTTCCCGATACAAAACTTGGAAAAAATATTTCCCAGCACTTCATCATTGGTCACCTCTCCGGAGATTTCGCCAAGATGTTCCAGGGCATTTCGAAGCTCATAAGCCAGTAACTCTGTGGAGATCTGGAAAGAAATAGCTTCTTTCACTTTATGAACGGCATCCATTGACTTTTTTAAGGCTTCAAAGTGACGTTGGTTGGTGATCACAACATTATTTTCTTCAGTTTTTAAATGCTCCACATAGGAGGAAAGCTCATTTTTAAGATCCTGAATATTTTGATTTTCAACTGCTGAGATTTTGATGAAATCAAATTCGTGAGAAATAGCTTCTCTGAAAATATTTTCTACCATTTCGTATTGGGTAGGAATCACTTCATCAATTTTTGTCGCACAGATAATCAGCTTAAGATCTTCTCGTAACAAGGATTGAATCATCTCAATATCCTCAGAAAAATCCTCAGTAGCAGCATCCGCCAGATACACAAGAATATTGGCATTTTCTACCTTTTCTTTAGCTTTTTTTACCCCGATCGCTTCAATTTCATCCATGGTTTCACGAAGTCCGGCAGTGTCAATTAATCGGAAGGCATTACCTTTAATATGAAGAACTTCCTCAATCGTATCTCTCGTTGTTCCCGCAATATTACTCACAATCGCCCTTTCTTCCTTCAAAAGCGAATTCAGCAGCGTAGATTTTCCGGCATTCGGTTTTCCGATGATAGCAACGGCTGTTCCGTTTTTAATGGCATTTCCGTATTGGAAACTTTCAATCAGAGAGTTTAATTTGGCTTCAATTTTATCCAATAATCCGCTTAGGGCACTTCTGTCTGCAAATTCCACGTCTTCTTCAGCGAAATCAAGTTCCAGTTCAATTAAAGAAACGAAATTTAAAAGATCAGTTCTTAATACTGATATTTCATTGGTAATTCCTCCCTTCAGTTGATTGATCGCTACCTTTCTCGAAGCTTCATTTTCAGATGCAATGACATCGGCAATTGCTTCTGCCTGAGAAAGATCAATTCTGCCGTTGATAAAGGCACGAAGGGTAAATTCTCCCGCTTTGGCCATTCTAGCTCCGTTTTTGATCAGGGTTTCAAGAATACGTTTTCCAATATGCGGGGATCCGTGAAAAGCAATCTCCACAGAGTTCTCAGTGGTGAAACTTTTCGGTGCCAGGAAGATGGAAAGCATTACTTCATCAATAGCTTCTTCCTCATCCATAAAATAACCGTAATGAATGGTATGGGATTTTTGTTTTTCCAGATTTTTTGCCGGAAAACTTTTCTGAACTACAGATAAAGCTTCATTTCCTGAAACCCGGATGATGCCTAAAGCACCTATTCCATTGGCAGTAGCCAGTGCACATATCGTATCGTTATTCATGCTGCAAATTTACGGTTTTTAATGTAAATTTTCATTCAGGTCTTTTATTCAGATTATCTATTGCCTTATTCAGTTTAAAACAAGGAAGATTTGAAATCTGCCATGTTTTAAATGTTGGTACATAGTAAGTGTGCTTGCTGTGTTAGCAAATAAAGAATAAACAGCTACTGAAAACGCCATGTTAAATTTAAAATATATAAAATAATTCTGTTGAATGTAAATCGCATTTCAATGTAAAAATCTTTATCCGGGGATGATGTGCTGTGATACAGTGATTAAAACACTGACGGTATTTGAGGGATCAGTCTGGAATTACTGGCAATAGATGATAAGAGATTAATACAAAAGATTGGGTTTACAATAAAAAGCAGCTGTATGAATAGGCGCAGCTGCTTTTGCTGCTTAAATAATCTGCGCGCTTTCTTTGATACTGTTCATCACAAAAATACTTTTAGTTTGCCCTATTCCCTCGATTTCTGATAATTTGTTGACGAAAAACTCATGAAATTCATCCATATTGGGAGCCAGGATCTTTAGCATAAAATCAAAATCTCCACTGATATTGTAAAATTCTACAACTTCCTTCAGTTTACCAACTTCCTCAATAAATTTTCCCGCTGTTTTTTTATTATGAACATTTAAAGCAATCATACAGATCACCATCATCCCTTTATTGACCTTTTTGCGGTCAACCACAGCCGTGTATTCTTTAATGATTCCTTGCTTTTCCATACGTTTGATACGTTCGTGAGTAGGCGTAGGACTCAAATTGATTCTTGCTGAAATATCGCGGACACTCATCTTCGCATCTTTCTGAAGCAGGCGGAGAATGGAGAGGTCTTTTTCATCAGGAATATAATTTTCTGCTGCCATTTTGTTCTGTTTTTATAGGTTTTATCTGGTGTTTTAGGTTTTTTGTTCTTTTAATTATTTAATATATTAAATATTGTTCCAAATTTATGATAAAATTTCCAAATACGTTCTGTTAATTTTAATTTTGCAGGAAATTTAAAACATGGATACAAGGAAGAATTTAGTATTAATTTTAGCATCGGTAGGAACATTTGTAGAGGCTTTGGATATTGCCATTATTAATTTAACAATTCCTTCTATCCAGCAGCAGTTTCAGATTGGAGCCGAGACTGTTCAGTGGCTGCAGACACTCTATGTATTGTTCTTTGGAGGATTTCTGATCATCGGTGGAAAACTTTCAGACCAGATGGGAAGAAAGAAAATGTTTTTATGGGGAGCTCTGATTTTTATGCTCACTTCATTGGGGGCAGGATTGTCCCCGAATTTTGAAGTACTGGCAATATTCCGTGCTTTACAGGGATTGGGAGCTGCATTGGTAATGCCTTCTGCATTGTCTATCGTTACCAATACCTTCAGAGGAGAACAGGAGAGAAACCGGGCCATCGGAATTTTCAGTTCATTTGCTGCTATTGGTTCGGGAAGCGGTCTTTCGGTAGGAGGGATTATCAGTACATACCTGAGCTGGCATTGGGTCTTTCTGATTAATGTTCCCATTCTTTTAATCACATTGGTATTATCGTATTATTATCTGCCGGCAGATGATAAAAATGAAGCCGCTCAGAAAACAGATATCATATCCGGGATATTGATGGTATTTGGACTTTTAAGTCTGACTTACGGTACGCATGAATTGGTTCATATTAAAGAACAGCCTTTCCTGATAGCGGGTTCTTTGGTTTTAGCATTGGTACTGCTTGTTATGGTATACTACCGTTTACAATCTGTAGCAGAGCCTTTGGTAGATTTAAAATTGTTTAAACATCAATCCTTAGTAGTTTCCAATGCTGTATTCTTTACCTTGGGAGCATTTTTTATCGGATTTTTATTCCTTATTTCACTGATGCTTCAGAAAGATATGGGATTTAGTGCTGCTTCTGCAGGATTAATGCTTGTTCCGTTCAGTATCGTATCGGCTTTAACGGCTAAATTTATTCTACCACATGTATCAAAACGTCTGAACTCTTCTCAAATGGGTGTTTTAGGATGGTCGTTTATGCTAGCGGGAGGATTGCTGCTTTTGATTTCTGTTTACGCGGGACATCCGCTAACGATAGTTTTATTGGGAGCTGCATGTATTTCCGGAGTTGGAATGACATTTTGTTTTACCGCACTTTCAGTAATGGGGATCCAGGATGTTGAACCTGCGCATTACGGACTGGCATCAAGTTTAAGCTCTACAAGTTACTTTTTGGGAGCAGGAATTGGATTGTCATTCATGACGTTAATGAGTCAGATCTTTCCTTCAGAACTATCAGTGGGAAGCCTGAATCTGATTATTTTGATCAGTTACGCTCTGCTGGCTCTCGGAATGTTATTCTTTTTTATAATAAAAAGCCTGAAAGTGAAGCAGGCAGAAGTTGCTGTTTTATAATAAACGGTCTTAAAAATATACAAACTATATGACGAAAGAACCGGTGCTTAGGGATCGGTTCTTTTTTTGGCTTTTTGCGATTCTGTTTCCCTTTACTATCTTTGTTTTTTTATTTTTCATTATGAAAATACAGGTTATCAGCGATCTTCACAGGGAATTTGGAAGTACGGAATTATGTTTTGATCATTCGGATATGATTGTGCTGGCAGGTGATGTCAATTTGGGAACCAAAGGGATTGAATGGATTAAAAATGCAATTCCTGATAAACCTGTAATTTACGTTCTTGGTAATCATGAATATTATAAAGGTTCATATCCTAAAACACTCCATAAGATCAGAGAAGCTGCGCTTGATTCCAATGTTCATGTGCTGGAAAATTCATCTATAGACATTGACGGTATTCGTTTTCATGGGGCAACCCTGTGGACGGATTTTTCGATCTTCGGAAATCCTGTTCAGTACGGCATGCTTTGTCAGCCGAAGATGAATGATTATAAAATGATCAGGAGGGATCCTTCCTATTCAAAAATGAGAACACTGGATACCTTCAAAATCCACCAGTTTTCAAAACAATGGTTACAGGAAAATCTTAAAGATTCAAAAGGATTTAAAAATATAGTTATTACTCATCATGCACCCAGCATACAATCTGTTCCGGAGCATTACAGAGAAGATCCGTTAACAGCAGCGTACGCTTCTGATCTGGAAGATTTAATTACAGAATACTAGCCATTATACTGGATTCATGGGCATATTCATACCCCGTGCAGATATAAGATCGGAGAAACAGAAGTCATTTGTAATCCTCATGGCTATATTGATGAAAAATATAACGGATATGATAAGGAACTGATTATTGTTGTTGAGTAAATCAGCAAAAAGAAAAAATCCAATTATTTTCTTTTTCTTATTTTTTGAATATCAAGAGATGATTCACGCTTTTTCATGAACTGCTTATTAAAAATTAAGTATTTAGGACAAATTTTAAAGTTTTTTTTAATTGAAGATAAAAACTGTTTTTAAGAATAATTGGTATGAATATGATTTGGATTAAGTTTATTTTTTGTGGAATTTGTATCTTTTCTTAATTTATGTTTAAAATATATTTAGTTATATTGCTGGAAATTAAGTATTTATTTTATTTTTTGATGTAACGAAATTATGGAGATAGTGGTCTTATAGATAAAACTATTATCTCACATGAAAATAATATTATTTCCTATAGCAATATTAACAGGCTCATTAGCAATGGCTCAGCAGACTCCGGCTCCCGCAGCCAAAGATACTGTAAAGGGAAATGCAAAAGAAATAGAAGCTGTTACTCTGGTTGCCAGAAAGCCAACAGTAGAATCTAAAGTAGACAGAACTGTATTCAATGTAGCGAATAGTGCAATTCTGGCAGGAAATACAACATGGGATGTTCTTAGAATGACCCCTTTGGTAAGCATTGATAACAATGATGAGGTAAAAGCCGAGGGACAATTGGTTACCGTATACATCAACGACAGGAAATCTGTTTTTACAGGGAAAGAATTGAAGGAATACCTTAAAACAATTCCAGCTGATAACCTTATGAAAATTGAAGTGATTACCAGCCCGTCTTCCCGATATGAAACTTCAGGGTCCGTTATCAATATTGTTCTTAAAAAAAGGGATGATGAGGGCCTGAAAGGCAGTATTTCTCTTAACAACAGGCAGAGTACCAAGAATTCACAATACACGAATTTCAACCTGAACTACCATAAGAAAAAGTTTACCCAAACCCTTACAGGAGGATACAATAACGGAAATTATGTACAAAAAACCCAAACCTGGGATAACCGTTATGAAAAAAATAAGCTTACCCGGTTCAACCTGGAAAACTTAATGAGGAATGAAAGCCCTTCTATTTCTTCTACCTCGGAGTTTGAAATTAATGATAAAAGTAATTTCGGACTTGTATTGGAGTATTCACAAAACAGAAATCTACTTTCAGCGGAATCTGATGGGATGACTTCAAAAGATGGAGATCCGGGAGAATCTTTCCTCCAAAGCCAGAACAATTGGGGATTCAGCCGTAATCTGGGAACAAATGCTTTCTATAAATACTATGATAAAGAAAAGAACAGAATTTTAGATATTAATTTGGGAACCAATTACTCCGGTGATAACAATGATAACCTCATAGATAAACTAATTGATAAGCAGGGAGTGAAAACAGCCCAGCAGCTAGGAGTTATCAGTTCAAATCAGATGCGTAATTATTACCTGAAAGTGGATTATACACAACCTTTTGGTAAATCTGGCGGTACAATGGAAGTGGGTGGTAAAACGGAAATAAATAATCATGCAATTTCCAATAGCCTTTATGGATTCAGCATGAATAATCCTACCCCGGAATTTGCTAATCTATCCCAAAATGACAGATTCCATTATGAGGATCATCTGAGTTCTTTATATGCCAATTACAGTAAGACATTTTTCGAAAAACTGGAAACGAGAATCGGAATCCGATACGAATATATTGACTATAAAGTAAGACAGGAGGTAGCAGGTACAGAGAGGAGAGATTCTTACGGCACTTTTCTTCCCAATCTATTACTGAAATATAATTTTTCGGAGAAATTTGACTTGAGTCTTACCTATAACCGAAGCATCTGGAGACCCTGGTATTCTGAGTTTAATCCTTTCCTGATGCCTGAAATTAACGGAACGTATTCCAGAGGAAATCTTTATCTGAATCCCAACCCGAATGACCGGCTTTACCTTAAATTAGGTATTCTGAAGAAGTATTTTATTTCTGCAAGATATATGCATACCAATCAGGATTACTGGACAACTTATGTAACGGAAAACGGAAGAACGGTTTCATTACCCGGAAACTTCGATGGAAAGGTTGAAAAATATTACCTTTTTGCCAATACCAATCAGAATTTCCTGAAAAATAAACTGAATGTGAATGCCGGATTTGGATGGTATTACATTAATAATAAAGATTTTAATGAGAAAAATAAACTGGGTGCCAAAGACTATATCAGTTATTGGGGAGCTTCCGCCAATATATCTTATACGAATCTTTTTAACAAAAACATTAATGTAAGTGCATGGATGGAACTTGCCAATCAGAACAACGGAAATTCATACGCGAACAATACCAATGTCTTCCATAATATTTCAGTGACTAAAATATTCCCGAAAACTCAAATGGAGCTAAGTATGCAGCTGATGAATATTTTTAAAAGACCTTATGGTGATAACACAACGTATAGTGCGGATGGAACTTTCAGAGAGTACTCAAAATGGGACTGGTACGGTGTTTCCCTTACTTTTGTAAAACGTTTCGGAAACCAGAAAGTAAAAGAAAATACAAAAACCGACGTAGAGAAAAACGGCGGCGGAAAATAACCCAAGATTTTTCAGATACAAAAGAAGCAGGTTTCCAATTGGGAATCTGCTTTTGTATTGATAGAGAATTTGGCTGGGAAAGATGTTATTTCCATGGATGTGATTTTGTGTGCTGTCAGAATGCTGAAGATACCCCCTTATTATAAGACTGTATAAAAACTACACCATCGTGTAGTAGCGAACTACACGATGGTGTAGTCTGTTTGTTTTTCAGAATAAATAATATTGTAAAAGAAAAACAAAACAATAAATAGCTAATCATGAAAATTCAAATAACATCTATATTCAATAAAAGAAAATTACTGCTTGCCCTGAGTGTATGCTCTTTGGTATCATGTTCTGATAAGACCAATAATTATGGGATTATAAACAGCGATAAAAGCATTAATTATAAGAATGCTTTTGAATTCCTAAAGAAAAATGCTATTTTAAATTTCCATATCAATGCAGAAGGTGTTCAGGAACAAGACTCAAAATGGATTAAAGATGCTGATATCAAAGAAAATATAGAGCTTTCTTATGATAAGTCTAAGGAGTTGATTCACTCTGATGCAATTTCAGATTACAGCTTTGTCAATTTTGTACTTCCTTATAAAGTAAACTTTTCTGATGATTTTAACTGGAGACAAATGGTGCTGAAAAACTATAAACTTCCTTCAAATTATACATTAAATTCTGAAAAATCTGTAATTGAATCCGTTAATTATTTAAATAATAAACTGAAGGATGTAAAAATGCCTTATTCTGATCCTTTCCCACAGGAAGATTACTGGTCTTTTGCCCAGTTGCTGAAAGAAAATAAAGGTTCTGATATTGCAATGGTAAATCTTGCTAATTACATTAATAAAGCAAACGGGCTGCCGGTAACCATTGACTATGCTCCGGTTTGGGGCAATGTAAATGGAGGGAAGGCCTGGAATGCTTTGGTTCTTAATGAGAAAAAATCTTTTCCTTTTTCAGGAGGAACGGAAAATATAGGAAGCTTTAACCCCAGCAGAATTATTAATAGTATAAAAGACAGTCTTCATAATTCTTATACCATTACTAAAGTATACAGAAGAGGATTTGTACCGGATACCGCTTCAGTGTATTTGAAATATTACAAAACCCTTAGTAAAATGGGATTTACTTCCACCTATTCCGATATTGATGTTACGGATCAGTATACAAAGACCATCAAATATAATGTGAATGGCTTTTATAATGATAAAACGGAGCTTGGTCTGCTTTCTGTGTTCTGTTTCAACAAATGGCTTCCTGTGGCAGCCATAAGTCCGAAACATAAGCAGAAGATATTTGATAAAGTAGGAGTAGGGGCGCTTTATCTGGTTCATACTCCGGAAAGTTCGGGAAAAAAATCTCTTTTCTATGTAGACAAAACGGGGAAACTGTTATCCTTTGATAAATCTAAAAAATCGCTCATCAGTATTTCCCAGGTAGAATCTGTGGCAGAAAGAATGAAAAACCTGGCTTCTCAGCATAAAAATCCAGCGGATATCCGTTTACTGGCAGAGAATATAATCCATTCGAAGCTCCAGGATGGAGTATCATATACCCTTTACAGATTTACAGACGGCAGCTGGGAAAAGCAGGAGACGAAGTCTGTTGTAAGCAATAAACTATCATTCAAAACCTTATATCAGGATGGGATTTATCTTGCAGCAATGGAAAATGATACTCAGATAAACTCAAAAAGGCCGTTTATTCTTATCGGCGGAAAAGTAGTCTTTATCTAACTCAGAAAATTCAAAAAATAATATACCGATTTCTTTTTTCAATAAAAGGAACAGGGAAGGGTATATCTGAAAATAACCAACTGAAAACATTTTAAACATTTATTATATGAAACAATACAAAAAACTGCTCCTTGCAGGACTGGCAATTGTTCCTCTTGCTCTTTCTTCCTGGAATTCCAAGCCCTCCGAACCTGATTTTCGGAATGCTGAAAACCAACAGACATTTTCTCAACATGAAACTATAGGGGAGACCAGTGGGGTTGTCGTTCAGTCCTATGTAAACAAAAAAACAATTTTCTCCGTTACGGATAAGTTTGATCTCGGACCTTCTCAGGAAAAGGTGGTAATCACTACTAAAACCCTTGAGCCTTCAAATGTTCTTTCTATAGAGGATATTGTAAAAACATATCAGTAACATTTAGGGGCCATCACTGAAAACAAAAAAACTTTTTAAAAATAATTAATAACAATTTAAATTTTTTTTTATTATGAACAACTACAAAAAACTATTATTTGCGGGACTTGCAATTGTTCCTTTAGCTCTTTCTTCGTGGACGTCGGAAGATCAGACAGTAAACTATGGCAGCAGAGATGCCGGTTCTATTTCTACCATAGAAGTTATCGGTGAGTCTGCAGTAAGCAGCTCTGTAACCGTGAAAACTAAAAGAAAAGTACTTTCTGTATCAACTGTTGAAGAAGTAAGCGTTGCTGAAAAGAAAGCTTTGAGTACTTCTATTGAAACTGCCCGCTCTTTCAACGAAATTTTAAACGATTACAAATAACAATTTAAACTTTTTTATTATGAACAACTACAAAAAACTATTATTTGCAGGACTTGCAATTGTTCCTTTAGCTCTTTCTTCATGGACGTCAGAAGATCAGACAGTAAACTATGGCAGCAGAGATGCAGCTTCTGTTTCTACCATAGAAATTATCGGTGAATCTGCAGTAAGCAGCTCTGTAACCGTAAAAACTAAAAGGAAGGTTCTTTCTAAAGAAACAGTGGAGACTGTAAGTGTAGCGAGCGAAAAAGCAATCAGTACTTCTCTTGAAACTGCACGCTCATTTAATGAAATTCTTAACGATTATAAATAACAACTAAAAACTAAAACATTTTATCATGAACAACTACAAAAAACTATTATTAGCAGGATTGGCAATCGTTCCGTTAGCTCTTTCTTCATGGACATCAGAAGATAACTCTTTAACGTACGGAAAGGCAAACACAAATGATTTTTCTTCTATAGAAGTTATTGGTGGAACTGCTGTAAGCAGCTCTGTAACCGTAAATACTAAAAGAAAAGTACTTTCTAAAGAAACAGTGGAAACTGTAAGTGTAGCCAGTGAAAAAGCGATCAGCACTTCTATTGATCCTGTTCTTACTCTTAACAAAGTTGTAGAAAACTACAAATAATATGATTCAACCTGCACATTCAGTTGAAGCTTTCAACTGAATGTGTTTCTTAGAAAACTTTAAACCTTATGAAAAAATATATTTTAATACTACCAGCTTTATTACTGACAACGGTTTCTTTATTATCGTTTGACAAAGTATCAGACGATACAGATAAGATCAAATATGATACTCTTAGCAGAAATATGTCTTTAGAAAATGAAGTAGGAGCGTTCATCAAAAGTACGGTTATCACTAACAAAACTTTCAAAAAAGAATGTTCTGTAGACAACTGTATCAAAAGAGATGCGGTAAGCATTTTCGAAACTAAAATTGTATCTGCCATAGACGCCCCGGAAATGGATTTAGGCAGAATTGTTTCAACCTATAAATAATCATTATTATGAAAAGCCTTTATTTGTATTTATTATTAATTGTGGGTACTGTAATTTTTCTTTGTTCTTTTACCATGGAAAGAGGCAGACACATTTACCGGAATCATTGGACAATTCCTGCACAGCAGAATCTTAAGATCAAAAATTCATCAAAAGAAGATCTGGAAGTTGTTTTGTACAATCCTTCCCAGACAAGCGATCTGAAATATATGAACAGCAGTAATGAACTGAAAGTTCTTCCAAAAAACGACTCTGTAAAAACGAGAATCAATTTTGCCAATGAATTTTACGTGGTCAACACCGCTTCCAGTGAAAGTGTTTTCAGACTGAAGATCCTGAATAATAGCGGCAGAATAAAGGCTTTCATAAAAAAACAGCTTCCTAAAAATTAAATCATGAAAAAGCTCATTGTGTATTATGACAGCTGGTGCCCGCGATGCACCCGATTCATGAAGACTGTAAAAAAAATAGACTGGCTGAATCTGGTAGATTTTCGCTCTCTCAGAGAAAGAGGGCAGGCTATAAAAGGGATTGACCTGATTCTTGCTGAAAAACAAATGGCTTCTTACACCAATACCTGGGCTTATGGTTATGAATCTATTTTCAGAATATTGGCAAGGCTGCCATTGCTGTGGCCTTTACTTCCGGTTCTGTGGTTTCTGCACATTACAAAAACGGGCCAGGAAATTTACATACATTTTGCTGTAAACCGGAAGATCATCCCCATTCATTGTGACAATGACAGCTGCAATATTTAGATACTAATTTTTATACTACTTACTATGAAATACCCAAAACTCTTCTTCATATTCAGTATGGTTCATATTGCGCTAATACTGATTGTATGTACTTCAAGTACAATAGACTCCTATGAAAAATCAACCTCATATGTAGAGAATGATTTAACTGCCGCTCTGAAAGATACAAAAGAAGGCATCAGAGAATTTAATTCCGTTCCTCTTATTCAGCAGTATCAGGCTATTGCAGGGATTAATGCAGGATATGGATTCTTTGCACCCAATGTCGCCAGTTCCTATATCTTAAAGGTGTCCGTCTATGACAAAAACAGGAATCTTGTGAAAGAATCTTACTTTCCTCCATTCAAATCTAAGGAAGGACTCAACAGATACCATACTTTGCTAGGATACTTTCAGGACAGACTGACGATTCTTGAAAATAAGATGCAGAAAAAGAAATCTACAGAATTTAATGAATCTGACAAATACGGTGAATTCCTGGATATATTCATCAAAAGTATCGGAAGATATTATTATAAGGAATATAATCCTGATACCTATACCGTTTCTTGTACACTTTATCTGCACCATCACCCAATGCTGCAGGAAATAAAAACAAAAAATAAAACTAAACCAGTATTAATTAAACTCCTTGACATCGATGCTAAGCCTATTAAGAAAAACCACATTGCTTCCAACTGAATTTTATAAATTCTTCAACGAATATAAACCGGAAGATAAACTGTTCTTTGCATTTTTTAGAATTTCCATGGGATTATTCTTCTTAGTGCACTTTGTTTCCACGCTTACTGATTTTAATCTTCTTTTTACAGATCAGGGGCTGATACCACTGGAAGTTGTAGGATTTCTAGGGTCAGAAAAAATGCCGTCTTTTTTCTTTGTAATCAAATTATTAGGGACCATGAATATTTCAGAAAGTGCCGTAATAATGGGATATATCGTAATATACATTCTGACATGTGTTTCTTTAACCGTAGGGTTTATGAGCAGGCTTTCTGCCGGGATTATCCTGATCCTGCACCTGCTGATCTTCCAGTCTTCCAGTACTTTTATGTATGGGATAGATTTTTTCAAGACCATTGCTATGTTCTACTGTTTCTTGTTCCCCCTGGGAAGCTTCTATTCTCTGGATTCTAAAATATTCAAATACAATGATATTAATCCTACACCTTTCAGGAATCTTCTGAGAATACATATGTGTATTGTGTACTTTACTTCAGGATTGGATAAAGCGTTCGGAATCAACTGGTGGAACGGAGAGTCTATCTGGAAGGCATTACATTTACCAGGCTTCCAGTCTTATATATTAGATAACAGCAGTTATGATATTTTCGTAAGTTTTCCGGTTATTCCGATATTTATAGGGATTTCAACCATTATTATTGAGCTGTTCTATCCTTATTTTATGTGGAAGAAAAGCACAAGAAAGGTATTTATCTGGATGGTGGTAGCCTTACATACAGGAATTATCATCGCTATGAATCTATATTTCTTCGGAGCATTAATGATCCTTTTAAACTTAAGTGCCTTCTTAAACCTTGAGGATTCCAAAAAACCAATCGCAGCAACATCATGATTTATCTTCATCATATAACCAGCAGAGCCTTAATATTACTATCTTCAATGATAGTAATATTAACCTCCGCACAACAAAAAGACACCTTAAAAAATGAAAAGAAAATTGATGAAATTAAAATTACACGCTCTGCAGTAAAATTTAAAAACGGAAAAATCATTGTTACTCCTGCCGGTACTGCTACAGCAGAAGCAAGTAACACCTGGGAGTTCATCAAAAATTCAGGCTATGCAGATGCCTCTGAGGAAGGAACAATAAAAATTAAACAAAAATATACCACTGTATATATCAATGACAGAAAACTCCGCTTGTCAGGTATAGAACTTAAGAACTATCTTGAGTCTATCCCTGCCAAGCTGATAAAAAACATTGAAGTAATCGGAACTCCGGATTCTTCTTACCCAGCCGATGAACAGTCGGTCATTAAGATTAATCTCGTGAACAGTAATATGGAAGGTTTGAAATTAGGAATTGGTTCCAGCCTTGGTTTTACCAAAAAAATGAACATGTCTCAGAATCTCAATCTGAATTATAAATCTGCAAAATTTGAAATCAATACCCTTTTAAGCAGTACACATTCCAATGTTCTTACTGAGGTGAATGCTCAGAGAGAATATAAAAATAATATCTGGGATATTGCTCAGAATCAGGATATTCAGAAATCTACTAATATTTATTCTTTACTGGTGAATTATTTTGCAGACAAAAGGAATAAGTTCAGCATTTATGGAGAGTATAATCCTGTCAATACACAGAGCGAGCTTAATGCAGATAATGGCTTGCCTACAGCAGAAAGGGTTTCGAGAAAGGATTCTATTTTTAAATACAATTCAATGTTTAAAGATTTGGGAAGAAGTACAAATGTTCAGGCTAATTATAAATTTGAAAATGATTCTGCCACTCAGAAGCTTACTGTTCAGTTTGAATATTCAAATGCCAACAGAAAAACGAACAACAGCTTCAGAAATTACTTTTATCAGCAGCCTTCTTATCTTGATGGTAACAGGATAGATGATTCCTCTTCAAGAAATATCAATATGTACATCGGAAATGCCAATTATACTATGCAGACAAAGAAATGGGGAACATGGTCTGCAGGAGGAAGGTTTTCGTACAGTGACATCAATAACCCTATTAATATAACAGTAAATGATGTTGACTCTCAGGAAAGTGTACAGAATTACAGCGAAAAGCAGTACGCACTATTTTTAGAGGGACAGAAAGAGTTTAATAAAACATATGTAAGGCTGGGAATGCGTTATGAAAGTAATATCACCAATTTTTTTGATCAGGATCTTACTTCAAATTCATTCAAAATAGATGGGTTTTACCCTAATATTTTGGTTCAGCATAGCTTTTCAGATAATTTTCAGGCGGAAACCAGTTATAAAAAAACACTCATCAGACCTGATTATTTTTTGCTGAATCAGCTGAGAAGAAAGAACAGTGATGACAGTATGCTGTACACCTCCGGAAATATCAATCTGAGACCTCAGGTGGAGCATGAAGTAGATCTTTCCCTGTATTACAAAAACCAGATGTTATCTGTAGGAA
This sequence comes from Chryseobacterium sp. RU33C, assembly GCF_900156015.1. NCBI lineage: Bacteria > Pseudomonadati > Bacteroidota > Flavobacteriia > Flavobacteriales > Weeksellaceae > Chryseobacterium > Chryseobacterium sp. RU33C. The sequence continues at coordinate 58,810 of NZ_FTMT01000006.1, forward strand.
TGAATTATTCTCCCAATTACATCAGTACCCTGATTGTAAAGCGTGGTGATTATCTGGTGCAGGAGTATAACAATTTTAAAATGATGACACTGTATGCAAGCCTTGCCCTGAACAAAGTATTCAATAATAAATATATTGTTAAAAACTATTCCACGGTAAACTACCTTCCGATCATGGAGTTTGAAGGTTTTGAAAAAGGAAAAACCAATTTTGCTTTTGATAACAGAACTGTTTTGGGGATTATTCTTAAAAAAGGGTATGCTGCTGAGGTTTCTTATTCCTTTTCAACGGATTTTTATGACGGATTTTTCAAACATGGAAAAACAAATAATCTAAGCATTACCTTACAGAAGAAAATTCCTCATCTTAATCTTACCACTTATCTTGTGGTTACAGATTTGCTGAGAGGGCAGAAAAATTATGATGAAGCAATATATCCTATCGTGTATAAAAACTCATCTTACAATGACAGCAGAAGTATACGGCTGGGATTATACTGGACGTTCGGTAATCAGAAATTAAAGGAAATTAAAAAAGAAGATTCTCTTATGGATGATCTGAAGAACAGAAACAGAAAATAAAAACAGGATTTCCATATGATCAGGATATGAGATAGAAATCATTAAAGACTTTCATAGCAGAAGCAGCCATGGCTGAATTTAATAGGCTTTTCAGCCTGGCACCGGGTATGTTTCTGCGGGTATTTCAAGGGAAGAGGCTGTTCTTATAAGACAGCCTCTTTTGATATTTTGTGAATAGTTTATTTTAAAGTAAACTTCACTTTCGTTTTAATGGCATCGGAAGAATTTCCGATCAGCGCTTCAAAGTCTCCCGGTTCAGCTACCCAATCGTGTTTTTGAGCATCAAAATAGCTTAAAGCCGTTTTATCAATGGTAAAAGTCACTTCTTTCTGTTCTCCCGGATTCAGGTACACTTTTTCAAAACCTTTCAGCTCTTTTGCAGGGCGGGGAACAGAGGATTTTAAATCGGTGATATAAAGCTGCGCCACTTCAGCACCTGCTTTTTTACCTGTATTTTTAACGGTTACTGTAAATGTAATTTTACCATCCTGTGAAATAGTAGTCTGGTCGGCTTTCGCTTTTCCGAATTCAAAAGTGGTATAGCTCAGGCCATGTCCGAAACTGAACAGAGGTTTTATCTTTTTAGTATCATGCCAGCGGTATCCTACAAAAATGCTTTCATTGTAGGTAATATTGATAGGATTTTTCTGATCTTTTCCTTTTCCTGCCGCCAGTTCATCTTTCTGTCCCGGATATTCTCCAAGCTGATGTGCTGAATTGTCTTCAAGTTTTACAGGGAATGTAAACGGAAGTTTTCCTGATGGGTTGGCATCTCCTGCTAAAATGGCAGCAATTGAATTTCCGGCTTCAGAACCCAGATACCAGGCCTGTACAACCGTTGGAACCTCTTTAATCCATGGCATGGCTACAGCATTTCCGGAAACTAAAACTACAGCAAGATTTTTATTTGCCTTTGCAAGAGCAGTAATCACCTGATCCTGACTGTATGGAAGCCCATAGCTTTTTCTGTCGTTTCCTTCACTGTCCTGGAAGTCTGCTTTATTCAGGCCGCCTACAAAAATGACATAATCTGATTTTTTGGCCAGTTCTATGGCTTCATTCAGTAATTCAGTTTCAGATCGCGTATCTTTTAAGTCCTGTCCGGATTTTACTCCATTGTATTCACCTCCGATATCTCCTACATAGCCTCTTGCATACTGTATATCTGCCTGTTTTCCAAATCTGGATTTGATTCCGTCAAGAGGAAGGGTTTCATATTTCACTTTTAAAGATGAAGAACCACCGCCTACAGTCATTATTTTGATAGCATTTTCTCCGATAACGGCTATTTTTTTAGCCTTATTAATATCAATTGGAAGAATATTTCCCTGATTTTTTAATAAAACAATTCCTTCTTCACCAATTTCTTTAGCAACCGCTTTATGCTCTTCAGAAGCGATATTCCCGAAAGGTTTGTTACGGTTCATCGTCGTTTTATAAGCAAGACGAAGTAATCTGGTTACCTTGTCATCCAATTCTTTGGTGCCTACTTTCCCTGCTTTAATCAGATCAAGATAAGGCTTTGCCAGATAATAGTTGTCGTAGGCATTTTTAGTTCCTGCAGAAAGTCCGTTGGTCCATGATCCGAATTCCAGATCAAGCCCGTTATGAATGGCCTGTTCAGTATTGTTGACAGCTCCCCAGTCTGAGACTACAACCCCTTTATAATTCCATTCCTTCTTTAAAATATCATTTAAAAGATACTGATTCTGGCTGGCATACTGGCCTTTGTACATATCATAAGCACCCATAATGGTCCAGGAATCCCCCTCTGTTACTGCGGCTTTGAAGGGAGGAAGGTAGATTTCATAAAGCGCTCTGTCATCCACATTCACATTGCTTGTATGACGGAACATTTCCTGATTGTTCAGGGCAAAATGTTTTACAGAAGTTGCCACTCCGTTGGATTGTACCCCTTTGATATAAGGAACCACCATTTTTGAAGTCAGATAAGGATCTTCACCCATGTATTCGAAATTTCTTCCGTTTAACGGAGTTCTGTAAATATTGACTCCAGGTCCAAGAAGAATATCTTTTTTTCTGTAACGGGCTTCTTCACCCAAAGCTTTCCCATAGTTCCATGACATTTTTTTGTTCCAGGTGGCAGATAAAGCAGTCAGGGCAGGGTAGGCGATAATAGAGTCGTTGGTCCATCCCGCCTGATCCCATTCGTCCCACATTACTTCGGGACGAACTCCGTGAGGTCCATCTGTTGTCCAGAATTCCGGAATTCCCAATCTTGGTACACCCGGCGAACTGAATTTCGATTGTGCATGAAGCATGGCTACTTTTTCTTCCAGGGTCATTCTTGATAATGCATCCTGAATACGCTGTTCTACAGGTTTGGATTCATCCAGATATACAGGGATGGTAGTATTAGTCTGAGCCATATAAGAAGCAGAAATAAAAGTGAATAAACTTATAATGACGGTTTTCTTTAACATAATGCCTTTCTGTTTGATTAAAAGCAAAAATAAAGAAAATTTCTTTATTATCTCAAATTGAGAAAATAAAATTTTAGCGAATAAAAAACTGCCTGCTTATTTACAGACAGCTCATTATTAAATATTTTATTTGTAATGACGAAAAAAATAAAGAGAAGCATACGAGTGAAAAGCAATACTCTGAATCCCGGATCCACTCTCACAACTCTAATACTCTCAAACCCTCTCACTCATCAATCCCATCCCCTCACAGCGCCTCCTTTGAAGATTTCTTTAGCTTTCTTTTCCACTTCGGGAGACTGATAGGCTTTTACAAAGTTTTTTACTTTCTGGCTGTTTTTATTATCCTGTCTGGCCACTACTAGATTGACATATGGAGAGTCTTTATCTTCAACAAGGATACCTTGTTTCTCCTGATCAAGGCCGGCCTGAGCGGCAAAATTATTATTAATCACTCCCACAACAACATCTCTGTCATCCAGCACTCGTGGAATCTGAGCACCTTCAATCTCCATGATTTTCAGTTGTTTCGGGTTTTCTGTAATATCGGTTACTTTGGGCAGAAGTCCGACACCATCTTTTAATTTTAAAAGACCGCTTTTCTGTAAAAGAAGTAAGGAGCGTCCTCCGTTGGTAGGATCATTCGGTATAACGATAGTGTTGCCTTCCTGTAACTGGCTGATATTAGTAATTTTTTTTGAATAAGCTACAATAGGATAAACAAATGTATTCCCCACTGGCACAAGGTTGTAACCTCTCTGCTTTGACTGTTCTGTTAAATATGGAATATGCTGAAAGGCATTGGCATCAATATCTCCGTTAGTCAGTGCTTCATTGGGAACTACATAATCATTGAAAGGGATAAGTTCCACTTCCAGATTGTATTTTTCTTTAGCTACTTTTTTGGCCACTTCGGCAATCTCCTGTTCCGGACCATACGTAATGCCTACGCGGATAAAGTTCGGGTCATCTTTTCTTCCCGAGCACGCACTGAACAGCAATATTCCTGCAGCCAGTAAACCAAAAAACTTTATTTTTTTCATTCTATTTTTTTATTTTAAATGCTATTGAGGTAATAGATGGATGAACTCTCATACACTCAAACCCTCAAACTCTCAAACTCTCAAACTCAAAACTACCTGTGATCAAATCTTTTTGATAATCTGTCACCCATAAACTGGATCATGAAAACCAAAAGAACCAGAAGAATCAGAACGGTATTCATAATGACAATGTCATACCCGATATATCCGTATTGGTAACCTACCTGTCCAAGTCCTCCTGCGCCTACAGCACCACCCATTGCAGAGTACCCTACAAGAGTAATCAAAGTGATAGTAGCATTGTTGATTAATGAAGGAAGTGCCTCAGGCAGCAATACTTTTCTGATGATCTGTAACGGAGAAGCTCCCAAAGCTCTTGCTGTTTCTATAAGACCGTGAGGAACTTCAATAAGGCTGTTCTCCACCAGTCTTGCAATAAAAGGTGCTGCTCCCACACTTAGCGGAACTAATGCGGCATTCACACCTATAGAAGTTCCTGCCAGAATTCTGGTGAAAGGAATCATCCATACAATGAGAATAATGAAGGGAATGGCACGGAAAATATTAACCAGAATAGATAGTCCCCTATGGTAGACTGCATTTTCCAGCAGCTGTCCTTTTCTGGTTAAAAATAACATGATTCCTACCGGAAGTCCCAATACAAATCCAAAAAATCCGGATAAAAATGTCATATAAACCGTTTCCCAGGTTCCTTTTGCCAAAAGGGCAATTACCGTATCACTAAGCATATCCTTTTACTGTATTTTGAATTTTATTTTGGTTGAAATAATAGATCGCCTGCTGGTTTTCTTCCGCTTCACCCTGGAGCTGCAAAAGCAGTTTACCGAAATTGGAATTTCCAAAATATTCTACATCTGCTTTTAACAATTTATAAGGGATTTTATATTGGTTGTATAGCGTTGAAAGAATTTCTTCAACACTGATGTTTTCGTTAAGTTCTATTTCGATCAGCGGAAATAAACCTTCTTTAGGCTCTTTCTGAAGTCTGTTGATGAGTTCCTGTGGCAGGGTCATGATGTCTGAATTGATGAATTGGCGGATGATCGGGTTTTCTTTATCCGAAATAATCTCGCTTAAAGTTCCTTTTGTTAATAATTTTCCTTTGTCGATAACGGCCACATGGTTGCAGACCGCTTTGATGACTTCCATTTCGTGAGTAATTAAAAGAATGGTAATTCCCAGTCTCTGATTGATATCCCTTAAAAGCTGCAGGATAGACTGCGTTGTAGCAGGATCCAGTGCGCTGGTGGCTTCATCACAAAGTAAAAGGTGAGGGTCGTTGGCTAAAGCCCTGGCAATAGCTACTCTTTGTTTCTGCCCTCCGGAAAGGCTTTTGGGATAATCGTTGGCTTTATCTTCAAGTCCTACAATCTTCAGGAGTTCATTTACTTTTCTGTTGATATCGTCCTTGCTGGTATGATCCAGTTCCAATGGAAGCGCTACATTATCAAAAACAGTTCTTGAAGAAAGAAGATTGAAATGCTGGAAGATCATTCCTATTTTTTTACGCTCCTCAGCCAGTTGTTTGGAGCTAAGTTTGGTGAAATCTTTTCCATTAATAATGATCTGTCCTTCATCCGGTCTCTCCAATAAATTGACCGTACGGATCAGCGTACTTTTTCCTGCACCTGAAAAACCGATAATTCCTACAATATCTCCTTTATCGATAGTAAGACTCACCTTATCCAGTGCCTTAAAAGACTGTTTTTTCTGGTGAAATGTTTTGGATATGTTTCTGATTTCTATCATTCTGATTTTATATACTATTTAAATAGGCTGATAGGGTCTGCCTGCTTTGTTTAAAAATCTCTTTACTCTTCTGATTTTGACCTTGGACCGTTTTGAAAGTCTGAAATACTTGGTGACATTGGTTAGAAGTACTCCCAGCAATATAATAAATAAACCATACAGCTGACCTCCATTGATGCTTTGGTTCGCAACAATCCAGCCTGCAATCACTGTTACAATAGGATTGATGTAGGTATGGGTGCTTACCAAGGCAGCGGGTTTTACGGACAGAAGCCAAATGTACGACAAATAAGCGATTATCGATCCAAAGAAGATTAAAAATAGAACCCCAAACCATGCCGATAACGGAACGGCAGAAACTGAAAAATCAGTCCATTCCTTTCGGAAAAAAGCAATCAGAAAAGAAGCTAATCCTGCTACTATAAGCTGTTGGGCAATATTCATAAACGTAGATTGGGAAGCAGGATTTTTCTTTGAATAGAGAGCACCAAGTACCCAGGCAATGGAGCTTAATCCCAAAACTATAAACGCAGTAATACGCAGACTTCCGTCAGCAACTACATGAATATCAGAATTTATGCTGCCTTTTAAAAAGAGTACTAATCCTACAAATCCTATCACCAGTCCTATCGGAATAAATTTATCCGAAAAATAATATTTCCAGTTCTTTTTGTCGATCGCAATAAACCAGAATGGGCCGGTTGCAATAGAGATAGCCGCTTCTGAAGCCGTTACATATTGTTCTCCCCACGCAACAAGTCCGGTTCCTCCTGTAAGAATAAGAACCCCGATAACTGCATTTTTCTTCCAGTTGATCAGAGAATTTGCTTTTTCTCCTTTAGACAGAAGATATCCGATCATTAGAATTCCGGCAACCAGAAACCTTAATCCCGAAAGAATGAATGGCGGAAAACCTTTTAAGCCAAATGAAATAGCTAAAAAAGTAACTCCCCATATCACATAGATGTTTGTAAAAGCTAATGGAATCAACCATTTGTTTTTGGAATTATTCATTTTTATGTTTTTAATGTTGTTGTATTTAATAAGAAAAAGGCTCTACCACGTGGTAAAGCCTTTGAAAATATATCTAAATAAAAGTAAGGTCAACCACAGTGTTCTTCATGTACAGGCATACAGATATCCTTCATCATATTTTTGATGGTATATTTCTTTTTTGGATTATTCTTTAATTCTGCCTTCATTTTTTTTATTTCCTGAATACGTTTGCAAATATAGAATATAATTTTTATTAGTCTACTAAAAAAGTAGGTATTTTGAATATTAAATTATTGTTAATGAATTAAATTGTTGTCTTTCAGGTTGTTGTATGTTTTTTATTTTTAATTTTTTTTGGTGAAATATATTGTTTTTATGTCTTTTTGTTCCAGTTATATCAAAATTTCATTAAAACAGATGTTGTGAAAAAGTCAAAATATATTGAAATTTATGAGAATTATGTAATTGTGAAATGCCTGTAAAGGTGATTACAGAAACACAGGTATTGCATTTATTAAACCAGTTAAATGCACAGGATTTCTGTTCACAGTAATTCAGCATCAAAATTAAAAGAAATGAACGGTAGAATATTAGGCCTGTCATATTATTCCTGTTGCAGACAATGCTAGAATAAATTTAGATTTTCATACTAAAGTTTTAGGAGTAAGACAGGTAAAAAAAATCATAAATTTTGATGATCCGGGAACGTATCACTTTTATTTTGGAAATGAAAACGGAACACCGGGAAAGATTCTTACTTTTTCCCATGGGAAGGAATAGGTAAAGGAATAAACGGAATTGGTATGGTTATCCATATCGGATATTCAGTACTGAAACTACGCTCGAACTTATCAACTCGAATCCCGAAATCCCGCCTTCTGTCTTAATAACCAATTAACAATTTCAATACATGGTTATGCGATATTTTCCATGTAAAAAAACAGAGGTTTCAATAGTATGAATTTTATCATGCAAGTGAAAATATAATGAAATATTGTTGGAGAAACCAGTATTTTTGAAGTACTTTTTGCATATAATAAAACACAAATTTAGAATTATTTCAGAAAGCCAAATCAATGGCTTTTTGTTTTTAAATAATAGAATCTTTATGAAAAAAACAATTATTTTTAGTGGATTATTCTTATCCATTCTTATCAATGCTCAGAAGAATAACGTTATGTTTAATCCTTTTTCCCTCGCTTTTGGAAAAATTCAGGTAGGGTATGAGCGACCTATTAATTCTAACATGACTTTAGGCTTAACTATCGGGGCAAAGATGTCATCAGGTGTTTTTAAAATCTCCGGATTAAATACAAATGCAATCCAAACCGACGATTTTAATTATAAAGGTATTGAGCTGCAACCAGAATATAGATGGTATTTACAGAAAAATGTAAAAAATTACACCGGATTTTTCTTAGGAAGTTATTACAGATACCGGAATTACAATAACAAACTTGCTATTGTATATAGACCGAATTCAGCCGATGATTCTAAAAATTACAACCTTGAATCTGGTCTTATATCTCATACCTTAGGCTTTGAAGTAGGCTATAAGCTTCCTGTTTATAAAAATTTGTTTGTTGATTTTATAATAGCGGGACCAGGGGTGAGTTTTAATAAAGTTACCTTAGATACTTCTGGTGTAAACATCGAAGATCAGTTTTATACTGATTTGGCAGCTGCTATTAAAGAAAAATATAGTTTTGTAAATAATTTAAATCCAAACTTAAACTTCAAAAAAGACGGTAATTCAAACAGAAGTTCAAAAATTGTATTACCAGCTTTTAACTATGGAGTAAAAGTGGGGTATTCTTTTTAATTCTGGATTTGTAAAATACAGTAAAAAAAGCCATGGGAGGCAGCGTTAAGAATAATACATTAATCAAAAAGCTCTTCTCCTTATTAAAGAGGTTGGAAATTTACAGTACTACAGCGAATCTAACTAAAGTTATTCTTTTAAATTAAACAGGTTTAAGAGTAAAACATACCCGTATGTTTTCCAAAAACAACAATCCAATATAACCATACTGCCGGATACAAAAAGTTTCCGGCATTTTTTTTTTGCAGGAAAGTCATTTATTCAGCCAGTTAAATGTGCAGGGTTTCCAGTCTCTCTAAATTTGTCCTGTCAGACAAGAGCAAATAACAATCTGATATGGACAGGCAAGATTTTTTAAAGAAAGGATTATTGGGAACAGGAATGTTTGTAGCATCAGCTTCTCTGTCAGATGCTATGAAAAATGACATCGAACCCCTTAGAACCGATCGGATACAATCATCTTTACAATACAGAATCAAAAATAAAAGAAAACTCCATCCTCCAAAAAGCCAACTCAAGAGGAAAGGCAGACCATGGTTGACTGTTGAGCCAGCACACTTTCAGTTTTGCCAACTATTATAATCCTTAAAGAATGCATTTCGGAGTACTGAGAGTCCTGAATGACGATAAAATTGAAGCAGGAAGAGGTTTCGGAACACATCCTCACGACAATATGGAAATCATCAGTATTCCTTTGGAAGGTGACCTTGAACACAAAGATAGTATGGGGAATACAGCAGTGATAAGAAGCGGAGATATTCAGGTGATGAGCGCAGGAACTGGAATTATGTACAGCGAATTCAACAAAAACAGTGATAAGCTTGTAAAATTTCTTCAAATCTGGATTTACCCAAAAAAAAGAAATGTTACATCGAGATATGTCCAGATCACTTTAGACAAAACAAAAGGTTACAATAAATTTCAACAGATTCTTTTTCCTAATGCAGATGACGAAGGTGTATAGATCCATCAGTATGCGTGGTTTCATCTGGGAACTTTTGATAAGAATACAGAAACACTCTATCGGGTCAGAAAAAGAGGAAACGGAATTTATGCTTTCATTCTTAAAGGAAGCGCAGAAATAGGCGGCGAGACCATTGAAGAACGCTATGGATTCGGAGTCTGGGATATCCATGATCTCAATATCAAAGCCCTTAAAGAAGGTACGGAAATCTTTTTAATGGAAGTACCCATGAATTTTTAAGATTACTCTAAATCTACTGAATGGCCAATATCATTTCAAAATAAAAAAAAATAATGAACCTTGTTTCATTACATTGTTGATTGAGCCTACTTTTTTTAAGGGGACTTTTGTATTATGGAAAACCGTAGTTTTTATGTATTGAATTTTATTATATTAGTCAGTTAAACTGAAAATTTATAAATATATGGAACATATAACTGATACTGAGCGAGAATCTAATGATTTGACTACGTCTTTGGAAATTCATTTAAATGAAGAATATAAAATAAAAATAGAAACTGGAAATCAATTTAAAAATTCTATTTTTAAAGATGTTTATAAAAATGCTCTTAAGAATGTAATCGAAATAATTAAACAATCTGAAAAAGAATCTCAGTATGATGATTTTAATAATATTATTGCATTTACGGGAGAACGAGGAAAAGGGAAATCTTCTTCAATGATTTCATTTAGAGAATCATTAATTGACAAATCAAAACCTGATCATACTGATTTTTTTAAAAAAGATGATAATGATTCTAAAATTGATTATGATTTTATTCAAAATAAATCTTTTGCTGCAATTGATATTATTGATCCTTCGCTTTTTAGAGGGGGAGAAAGTCTTTTTGAAATTATTTTAGCTAAAATGTTTCAAAAATTTCAGGATGCATTAAAAATAAAAGTTTTGCTTGATGAAGATCGCCGTAATTTAATAAATCATTTTCAAGAAGTTTTCAAAAACTTACAAATTATCAATTCAGATAGACAAGATATCTATAAAAAAGAATCTATTGAAGCATTAAGCAAACTTGCTACAAGTAGTAATTTAAAGGATAAATTTAAAGATCTTGTTAAAAATTATCTAGAAAAATTTGAAAAAGGTAAAGAATACTTAGTCATAGCAATAGATGATTTTGATTTAAATACTGAAGGAGCTTATTTAATGCTGGAGGATATTAGGCAATTTCTAATACAAAAAAATATAATTTTATTAATTGCTTGTAAAATCGAACAACTCAGGGATGCTATCGAAATTTATTATAAGGAAAAGAATAATGTTAACGAGATAGATAATAAAATAAATAAATATTTAGAAAAGTTATTACCTTTTAAACGAAGATTAATATTGCCCGATGTACAAAAGATAAAAAATTTAGATTTGAAAATATTAGATAATAGAAAAGAACTTTTTGATATAAAATCATCGGATTTATCTAATGTTTTATCTAGTGTTTTGTTTGAGAATTTTGAAGTTTATCTACCAATATCTTTTCATTACAACAATTTTTATCCACATACAATTAGAGAAAGCCAGAATTTTTTTAATGTTTTGCAAGAAGAAAAAAACTATAACTTACTAAAAAATTACTTGCTTTTAGAAGTCAATAATAAAAAAATTTATAATGAAGTTTTTCTTGAAATAGAGGATTCTGATAATGTTTATTTGAATTTATTAACTATTCGAATTTTAAATAAAACTTTTGGTGTGCAAGAACTGAAGGGGTACTCTTCAAGTAAACTTCCAGAAAAAATATCTATTGGGGATGTAATATTTGCTCTTCTAACATATGAAAAGAGGTTATTCTTTGATAATTACAAAGAAGTTGCTTTTCTAGACTATTTAAAGCTTTATTATTTTATAAGGATAAGGGATATGAAAGATAAGGCAGTGCAAGATAATATGTTGAAATATGGATTTGTGAATGTAGATTCAAAAATAATGTCAGAAGAAGAAGGTACAAAATCAAGAGATTTCGTTGAATTTAAGGGAACTATTGATTTAAAAAAAATGAATACTGAAGAAAAATTTATTTTAAGCCAATTTATGTTTATTTTGGGGGATAATAAAAAAACATATAGAAATGAGTTTGAAAAAGATCATTTAGTAAGTTCTTATAAAAAAGGTATTCTATCTCCTTTTTCAATATTTCATAATATGATTAATATTGATGTCTTACATCATATATTTAAGTTTGACAAAAGTGATAATTTTGTTAAATTAAACATCAAATGGTTTTTAAAGTCAAAATTTATAACCCAATTATTCAATCCTAACTTTACCATTGCTTTTTTGTTTGAGCTAAATAAGTTTAGAAAATTAGAGGTTAAAGAAAAACTTCCTAATAATTATTTTGATACAATTTGTTTACTATTTGTTTATGGTTCTGTCAAAAGTCTAGAAAATATAAAATGTAATAAATCAATTATCAATGATTTTCTAGAATATCCTATAGTTAAAACTTTGATACTAGCTTTTTTATCTAGAAATAAAATAAATTACAAAGTTGTTAACGATATAAATAATAATCATAGCTTATCAATTGATAAATTGGGTGAATTAAAAATTACGGATCATTTGATTGATATTATAAATAACCTTTATGACAGTTTTGAACCTGAAGAAATGGAAAACCAAGATTTAGATTTAATTAAAGAAAAACTAAAACTTTTACATTCAAGAATAAAGAAGAATCCAAATTATAAGATCATAACACTATCAACAATTATCAATGAAATAAAAGCTATTGATGAATTTCATGAAGTGGTTGATGAGTTATCATCATATCAAGATGGTATTAAAAGTGGAGAAGAAGATATTGTTAATAGAACTAAAAAAGAATTAATTGACTATCTAAAAAATAAAATAAATGGATAATCTTCGTAAATCAATCCGTTTATTATTTACAGATTATTGTTCAGATTTTATTTTATCAAAAAAGGATTCGGAAAAATATATTAATGTAGATAGTTTTATTGAAAAAGGCTTTAGAACTTTTTCAAGCTATTCCGTAGATGAAATTCAAAATGTATATCAAAAACTTGATTCAGATTGGTTCCATGATGTCCATCAGGAAAAGAATAAGAACTATTTTCATATTCTAAATCATTTTACTTCTAAAGTTTTAATAGAGCAAGATTTAGAACCATTTGTAATATATGAACATCTGTTAAAGTGGAGAGATTTATCTTATTATATTGGAGAAGATATACTTACCACTTCTTTTTATGCTTGTTTAGATAATCGGTCTAGAAGGCAAAGAGATTTTTTTGCTTGGCGACCTACTGCATTTTCGGATAATAAGCGACTACATCAGCTTTTAAAAAAAGGATTAGCAGAAAATCATTTTCATCTAAAAGGCTCTGGGCCTGTTTTTGATTTAAGTTGGATTAATATCATGAACCATCCAACCTCTTTTGAAAAGGCATTTGAAGATCTAAAAAAAGAAATAAGTCTATTAACAAAAACTACTAATGCATCTCAAAGCTCAAAAAAGGAATTAAAAATACTTGTTTATAAAGCAGCTTATATAAGGTATGAGTTGTTTAGGTTAGTAAATAAAATAGATGAAAGTAAAGAATTTACTATTGATATAACTAAAGAAAGTAATTCATCAGCATCCTTTGATCTGTTGATGAATATGCATGAGCTTTCAAAAAATATTGAAGTGTTAAGATATGATTTGGGACATCAATTTGAATATAAGGGTAATGTAGAAATAATAGATTACACCATTCCTAAAAACATTCATATTCAAAATCTTGAGAAATCTTATGTGTTTTATGGAGAACGAAAACTATTATATGATTGCTTTACGCTAATTTATTCAGGCGATAAAAAATTTCAATCATCTATTTATTTATTCCATACCTATTTGTTAATTAAAGCGCAGTTTAGAGCAGAGCTTATTCAGGTAAATGATAAAGTTGGTTTTGGTAATTTCTCAATGTATCAGGATAGAAAAGAATTTTTTCTACCTGATGATTCTATTTATCATACTGCATTTATGAATTTGGCTGTGCATGATACTAAATCGCATAGTCAAATCAAATCTTTTGAATTAAGAGTTGCTCCAAAAGATAATGTGTTAAAATTAAAATCAAGCTTAGAAAGATATAACAAAGCCTTAGATAGGCAAGCAATATTATCAAAACAATTAAACCGTTCATTATCTGATGATAATACATTTGATTTAAAAAAGCATAATATATTTTACACCATACATTATATTAAAAAAAGAGATAGTAGAAAATACTCTGATTTATCAGAAGAAGTATTGTGCAGACATCATGATTTAAGGATAGAAATAAAGAATCAATCAATAGCCATAAGCCAGCTAAGAGAAGGGTATTCTGAAATTTCAGATTTGATCAGAGGGATAGATGCTGCATCTAGTGAATTCAATGCAAGTCCGGAAGTTTTTGCACAAGGGTTTCGCTATTTAAAGAATCACAAAATAAAAGGGTATTTTAACCATTTAAAAGATAAACTGGAAGAACCTAAAATATATGCAACTTATCATGCAGGAGAAGACTTTTATGATTTGGTAGATGGTTTGCGCGCCATAGACGAAAGCATCAGATTTTTAAATCTTACACAAGGTGATAGAATTGGGCATGCATTAGCATTAGGAATTGATGTTAAAGAATATTATGCTTTCAAGCAGTTTAAATTAATGCTGCCAAAACAAATGGTTTTGGATAATATTGTTTGGTTATTAGCCAAAATTAGAAAATTTGGAATTGGAATACATCGAAATGAAGTGAATCGGCTTGAGAAGCTGTATGAGAATTTATTTTATGAATTATACACAGCTAATTTTGATAAAGGAAGCTTGCTAGAACAAAAGTACATTCGTCATACTACCTATTTCGATGCCTGGAAACTTCGAGGTGATGATCCTTATTTATATTTATCAGATTTAAATGATGATATTTATATAAAACCTAATTTGACTTATTGGGAAAGATGCCGAATCAATGAAGATTATCCTAAAAATAAAAATATCCGAAACAATATAGATATAAAATGTCTTTATCAACAGTATCATTTTAATGTGAAAATTAAAAAAGCTGGCGCTCTGATTAAGCAATTTGAAATATCTCATGCTTATATGGAATTGGTAGAAGCTGTTCAGTTTAAAATGATGCATGAACTTAAGAATAAAAATATTGCCATTGAAACTAACCCTACATCAAACTATCTTATCGGAACTTTTAGAAGATACGCAAAACATCCAATTACTAAATTTTTTAATTTAGGACTAGAGCTAGATCACGAAAAGATAAAGAATTGTCCGCAACTTTCAGTATCTATAAATACTGATGACCAAGGAATTTTTTCTACCTCTTTAGAAAATGAGTTTGCATTGATGGCAATTGCTTTAGAAAAAGAAAAAGATGAGAATGGAGATTTGAAATATAACTCTTCTATGATTTATGAATGGCTGGAAAGAGTGAGATTAATGGGTATAGGGCAGAGTTTCAATACTTAGAGCTAAATTAGCAAAATCCAAAAAAAATCCCGATTTTTGCACTCCTTCAATAAACCCGAGTTCATGAAATTATGTATTGCCGAGAAACCCAGTGTTGCCAGAGATATCGCCAAAGTATTGGGCGCTACCACGCCTAAACAAGGCTATATGGAAGGAAACGGCTATTGTGTAACATGGACTTTCGGACACCTCTGCACCCTGAAAGAACCTCACGACTACGGTCCGCAGTTCAAATCCTGGAATCTCTTTTCACTGCCGATTATTCCCAGCAGCTTCGGAATCAAGCTGATCCCGAATAAAGGAGTGGAAAATCAGTTTAAAGTGATTGAAAGATTGGTGGAAGAATGTGATGAGGTCATCAACTGCGGGGATGCCGGGCAGGAGGGAGAACTCATTCAGCGTTGGGTATTGCAGAAGGCAAAATGCAACAAACCTATCCAGCGTTTATGGATTTCTTCATTGACGGAAGATGCTATTAAAGAAGGATTTGCAAGTTTAAAACCTGCCGAAGATTATAAAAATCTATATCTGGCCGGAAATGCCAGAGCGATAGGAGACTGGTTATTAGGAATTAATGCTACCAGGCTTTTTACCAAGAAATTCGGGGGAAATAAAGCGGTTCTTTCCATTGGAAGAGTGCAGACTCCCACACTGGCCATGCTGGTTCAGCGTCAGAAAGAAATTGATGCTTTTACCACAGAAGAATACTGGGAGCTGAAGACCAAATACCGTGATGTCATTTTCAATGCAGCGATCGATCGTTTAAAAACATTGGAACGGGCAGAGAAAGGGCTGGAATATCTTAAAGTCAATCCATTTGAAATTGTTTCTTTCGAAATTAAAGAAGGAAAAGAAAAAAATCCACGACTTTTTGACCTTACCGGTCTCCAGGTGGAAGCCAATAAAAAATATGGATACTCAGCAGAAAATACGCTGAATTATGTGCAAAGTCTTTATGAAAAGAAACACGTAACCTATCCGCGTGTTGATACCACCTACTTATCCGATAGTTTATATCCGAAAATTGCAGGAATTCTTCAGAAAATGTATCCTTATCAGGATCTGATTGCTCCGTTGCTGGAAGCTCCGATTCCGAAATCGAAAGCGGTTTTCGACGATACAAAAGTAACCGATCACCATGCGATCATTCCTACGGAAATTCCACCTTCACAGAATCTGAGCAGGGAAGAAAAACTGATTTATGATCTGATTGCCAAACGTTTTATTGCTGTATTTTATCCGGAATGTAAAATTTCCAATACCCTTGTAGAAGGAAAAGTAGGAACCATTCCTTTCAAAACAAGCGGAAGACAGGTTCTTGAAGCAGGATGGAGAGCCGTTTATGCCAAAGAACCCAAAGAAGAAGCTACCGATAAGGAAAAAGAAAAAGAGGAGGAACAGACGATTCCTGAATTTATTGTAGGAGAAACCGGACCACACGATCCGATGATTCACCAGGGAAAAACCACACCTCCAAAACCTTATACAGAAGCAACCTTGCTGAGAGCCATGGAAACAGCCGGAAAGCAGGTTGAAGATGAAGAGCTTCGTGAAATGTTGAAAAACAACGGAATCGGAAGACCATCTACCCGTGCGAACATCATCGAGACCCTTTTCAAAAGAAAATACATCGAGAAAAAAAGGAAAAATCTCATCGCTACCCAAACCGGAATACAGCTGATCGATACCATCGAAGACGAGCTGTTAAAAAGCCCGGAACTCACCGGAGAATGGGAATCTAAACTTCGTAAAATTGAAAAAGGAGAGTATGAAGCCAATCTTTTCAAAGAAGAACTGATTCAGATGGTTACAGAACTGACTGAAAAAGTGGTGTACGGAAAAGGAAAAGTGATTACCCTTCAGGAAGAAGAAAAAGAAGAAGTGAAGGAAAAGAAAAAAAGAGAACCTGCCCAGAAAAAAGAACTTCAGTCCTGGGAAGAAACAAAATGTCCTAAATGTAAAGGACACAATCTGATCAAAGGAAAAACAGCGGTAGGCTGCTCTGATTTCAAAAACTGCGGCTTTAAAATCACCTTTGAAATTTTCGGTAAAAAATTATCAGATAAACAGCTCCTGGATCTCGTATTAAAAGGAAAAACCTCAAAACTAAAAGGTTTTTCTATCCATCCGGAAGCTATCACAGAAGGTGTTCTCACTTTAAATGATGATTTTCAGGTACAGCTTAGTTGATCAATTTCAAATCGACAATTCCATTCGGAAAAACAGTTAACGAGAATGATTAAGTGGAGAATACGGGATTCGAACCCGTGACCTTTTGACTGCCGGTCAAACTTGGTAAATCTTTGTATACGCTAGTTCTATTGGGAATGACAAGCTGTAGGGATAGACTAAGTGCTGTATTTGTCATTCCGCGGGTTGCAGTTTTATACTTTCTCTGAAAGAGTGGTTTACCGGAACAATCTCCTGTACCAGCCATCAACATCACTCCTAATCTCATCATGATGCCTGCATAAAATGACTGCCAGCTCCAGCTCAGACCTTTCAGGTTGATAAGGATTCAAAGTAAGAAATCCGAAGAAATTTCCATCCTGATCAACAATCGCCGGAGGATAAGAAGCGTAAGCATTCCATGGAGAATATGCACCATATGTACTACCGTAGTTTCCATAGGTATTCCAGATAGATTTTGAACCGAAGGTATTTCCGTAATCGCTAAACTTGTTCCAGATCGAATTTTTATCAAAATTATCACAGTTTAGGCATCCCAAATATTGATCATGATCTGCACCGCCATACAAATGCAGCGTTTGCGCATGAAAAATACAGCCAGCCAGAAAACTTAAAAACAGAAGTGCTTTTTTGATATCCATAGAAGTATTCCTTTATTACAAAGCTAACTCTTTGAACCGGAATTTTGATAAAGCAAAAATAATGAGTTTGCCTGCTCAAAAGTTCATGCCCTTAGAAATTTTTTACGCTTTAAATTCTTTACTCTTTAAATCAATCTTTAAATTTACATGCAAATTCAAAAAATAATGACTCCAGAGAAAAGAAAACTCATTACAGACAGCTTTGGCCGTTCAGAAACCCTGAAATTCTATCAGGCAGAACTGCTGGAAGCAGAAACTGATTTTATCTCCATGAAGATCCCTAAAATGGAAATGATGACCAGAAAAGCAGGAATGTTCAACGGCGCAATGATCGCCTCTTTGGTAGATTTTTCCTCTGGATATGCCGCTGTGAGCCATTATCCGGAAGACTGTTATGTAGTGACCGTTGAGCTGAAAGTGAATTACCTTCGCCCTGCCATGGGAGATGCATTGGTTTCAAAATCTTATGTTATCAAAGGTGGAGGAAAAATTGTTGTAGTGAGAACAGAAATTTATGTTCAGACCGAAGGTTCTGATTCAGAAAGTCATGTGGCCACCTCATTAGTCACCATGATGAAAATAAAATAAGAATTTAAGAAAAAAAAGACAGAATATTCCTTCAATAAAGGGTTTCAGAGAATTCTTTTTTCCGAAATGGAATGGCTTTTGCTCCACAAATCCCATAAACATTAAAAAATATCACAATGAACTTAATTATCCGACTATTTATCACAGCGATTGTCGCTTACCTTTTAACTAAAATTTTACCGGGAGTACAGTTTGAAGGATTTTCTTCAGCGATCATCTTTGCTATTGTACTTGGGGTTCTTAACATATTTGTAAAGCCTGTTTTAAGCCTGTTTGGCCTTCCGTTGACCATTCTTACCTTAGGATTCTTTGCTTTGGTAATTAATGCTGCAATTGTTCTTATTGCAGATTATTTCATAGACAGCATGGTAGTAGATGGATTCTGGTGGGCATTTATCTTCAGTATATTATTGTCAATTGTAACCTCTCTGGCAAACTCCATGTTCTCAGATGGAGAATAACGATCAGAAATAAATCCAATATAAAATATAAAGCCTGCTATTTTCAGCAGGCTTTTTTGTAGATAGAAACCGAATGCCGTTACTTGTTTTTATTTTCTCTTTTCAAACAGCCACTTGGGAATATCTTCAGTTGTTAAAAACGGGATGGTAATCGTATTATGATTAAGGTTACCGTATGTTGTAAAAGTCAGATTTTTGTTTGAAACTAATTTTTTAAACAATTTGATACTTCCCGAATAGGGATTTTCATTGTCTTTTTCACCGTGAATGAGCCAGATATTTTTTTATCCAGTTGTTTCAGATTTGAAAAATCAGGAACCGCTGCAATGGAAACAATAGCAGCAAATTTGTCAGGCTCTATGCTCATAAGATTTTGTGCTGTAGAAGCTCCCATAGAATATCCCACCAGATAAATTCTGTTTTTATCAATATTCCGGTATTCTTTTTCTACATTTTTTATCAGATCCCATAGGGCAAAGACATCATTTGATGGTTTTGAGACCAGATCATTATCCGTGTTGTTGTCATAAACTGAAGAACGCGTGCTGAATTGTGGGGCTATCACATAGCATTGGTACCTGTCATATATTTCCTCTCTCAGCCATATCTTAGCCAAAGGTTCAAGCTGGCTTTCATTATCGTTTCCAATTCTTGTGGAATTATGAAAAGTAATGACTAATGGAAACTTTTGATTTTTGTCATTATCCTTCGGAGTCAGGATTCTGTAGGGAATTTGTATATCATTCTTGATGAAAACCTTTTTCTGAAAATTATCTGTATTTAAGCTGTTTAAAAATTTCCTGGTAGTAACGAAAGTCAGGCTATCTACCTGTGTATCCAAAAATTCACTTTTCTGAGCAAGCACCGGATTTGAAGTGATAATGACGAGTAAAGTGATCAGGATTTGTTTTAAATTTCGGTTATTCATAGTGTTTTTATAGTTTTCCGGTTTATTTTTCCTTTCAAATATAAATATTTAACAATTTGTATAAAACAGCAATTTAAGCTGGAATGGGTTGCCAGATATAAATAGGAGTTGCTTTGGCATCTGTACTTGTTTATATTTCTTAACTATACATTTATTTTTAAGAATATAGAATAAAAATCTAAACTTAAATGTTAATTCTTTCGTGCGTTTTTATTTTAAATATTAACTTTGGCAATCTTTGAATGTAATAAAAGGATTTCGTGAAACTACTATGATTTCACAGATCCGTTAAAAATGAATATCAACATATGAAACTTAAGTACAGTCTGCTGGCTTTGGCAGCTCCGCTTTTAATGAATGCACAACAAGTAATGACGCCTGAAATTCTTTGGACTTTGAAAAAAGTGGGAGTACAGGCAGTTTCACCGGATCAGGCTTCTCTTATCTATAAAGTAGGACAGGTTGATCTGAAAACAGAGAAAACAAAAAACGAGAACTATTTTCTGAATGTTCTTAATCATAAGTCTTCTAAAATCGATTTCGGTAAAAAAGCACTTATTCAGTGGGATAAAAACGGAATTTATGCTCAGGAAGGTGATAAAATCTATCTTTCTAAAGATGCCGGAAAAACCTGGACAGAATTTTATACTATCGGGGAAGCTGATAATATTGTCATTTCTCCGGATGGGAAGAAAATTGCCTTCAGCAAGCAGGTGCTGGTAGAGAAAGTAATGGGGAAAGATAAATTCAGTGATACGCCTAAAACTACGGCTCAGGTTTATACGGACCTGAACCACAGACACTGGGATTATTTCAATGAAGGAAGATACAACCACGTATTTGTAGTGAGTACTTCGGATAAAGTAGAAGTTGCTAAAGATCTTCTGGAAGGTAAAACCTGGGATTCCCCGCAAAGACCTTTCGGTGGAGCTGAAGATTTTATCTGGAGCCCGGATTCTGCACAGCTTTTATATGTTACAAAACCTAAAAGTGGCAAAGAGTACGCTACCAGTACCAATACCGATATCTTTGCTTATGATCTGGCATCAGGTACTACCAAAAACCTTACAGAATCAAACAAAGGATATGATGTAAACCCAAAATTCAGCCCGGACGGAAAATCTTTAATCTGGCAGAGCATGGCCAGAGATGGATATGAAGCAGATAAAAATGATGTGAAAATTCTGGACTGGAAGTCAGGAAAGACGACTAATCTTACTTCAGGCTGGGATGAAAGCGTTTCAGGAGATGTGTTTTGGGGAGCAGATTCAAAAACAATCTACTTCACAGCGGCATTCAGAGGGACAAAACAGCTTTTTGCCCTGGATTCAAAATCAGCAAAAGTACAGCAGATCACCAAAGGAGATTTTGACGTAAATGAAATCTTTACAGACAATAAAACTACACTTTTAGTAGGAAGAACAGACGTAAACCATGCCACAGAATTATTCTCTGTAAACGTTAAAAACGGAGAAATGAAGCAGGTTACTGAAGCCAACAAAGAAACTTATGCTAAGCTGGCTCAAGGGAAATCTGAACTTAAAATGGTGAAAACTTCAGACGGTAAAGAAATGGGAGTCTGGTTCCATTATCCACCGAACTTTGATCCGAACAAAAAATATCCTACTTTGGTATACTGCCAGGGCGGTCCGCAGTCTGCATTGACACAGTATTTCAGCACAAGGTGGAACTTTGCTTTGATGGCTGCCAACGGTTATATCGTAGTAGCTCCGAACAGAAGAGGTATGCCGGGCTGGGGAACAAAATGGAATGAAGAAATTTCAAGAGACTGGGGCGGACAGCCAATGAGGGATTATCTGGCAGCCACAGACTTTGCGAAAACTTTACCATACGTAGATGGAGACAGAGTAGCTGCTGTAGGAGCAAGTTACGGAGGATACAGCGTATTTATGCTGGCAGGAATCCATGAGAACAGATTCAAAACGTTCATCGCTCATGATGGTTTATTTGATATGAAATCATGGTATCTGACTACTGAAGAACTTTGGTTTGCCAACTGGGATATTGGTTCTCCATGGGAAAAGCCTCTTCCAAAAGCATACACAGAATTCAACCCAAGCAATTTTGTAGAAAAATGGAACAAACCCATCATGATTGTTCAGGGTGGAATTGATTTCCGTGTTCCTTATGAGCAGGGGCAGGAAGCTTTCCAGGCTGCAAAATTAAGAGGATTAAAATCTAAACTGGTGTACTTCCCGAACGAAAATCACTGGGTACTTCATCCACAAAACGGATTGGTATGGCAGCGAGAATTCTTCGACTGGCTGAAGGAAACTTTATAAGATAAACAACAATTTATGATCAATAGAAACGGGCTTTAGCCCGTTTTTTTTATAATGAATAATCTGACTTCCAGCCTCTCTCTTCCAGCTTCCCAATCTGTGAGCAATAAAATCAATATATTTGAATATGCAAAACCGTATTTCTTCATTTCCACCTCTTATTGATATCCAATCTGAAATTTTAATTTTAGGCTCAGTTCCCGGAGTAAAATCACTGGAAAAACAGCAATATTATGCTCATCCACAAAACAAATTCTGGAAAATCATTTTTGAATTGCTGAACGAAGAATTTACAGAGGATTATTCTCAAAGAATTGCAACAATAAAGAAACACCATATTGCCCTCTGGGATGTCATTGATTCCTGCGAGAGAAAAGGAAGTCTGGATTCTGAAATCAGAAACGAAGAAGCTAATCAAATTGAAGAATTGCTTGAAGAATATCCAAATGTCAGAGCCATTTTTTGCAATGGCGGAAAATCTTATAAAAACTTGCTGAAACTCTTGGGTAAAGAGTATAAACTGCCCATTTTTCTATTGCCTTCTACAAGTCCGCTTCATACCATTTCTTTTGAAAAAAAGCGGGAAGAATGGAAGAGAATTCTGGAGTTTTTGGTTTGAGAGTGAGTAGATAAAGTTAGATTCTTACCGGAATGACAAAATGTTCGGATAAATAAAGCGCTCTGTTTGTCATTCCGTAGGAATCTAAATATCATATGTAATCTTAGTACAAATGATAAGAATTTAAAAATCATTTACTTCCCAAGTATTCTCTCAATCCTTTCAACAGTTCCAGCTGGTTTTTGGTTCTGTCCAGATTGTGTTCAGGATGTGTGATAGAATAGTAGGTGCTTCCGTTAAGGTAATCCGTCAAAAAACGAAGTTCCTGAATGTAAATAGCGACCTGTGCTGCATAATCAAGATTCTCAGATTCTGTCTTAGTCAGTTTTTCTTTTAGATAAAATAAAAAGCCCTCTTTTACAACCTTATACATTTCAGGATTGAAATTGTTTTGGGCAGCTCCGTCATCTTCCTGTGTAGTATTGGTATAAGATTGGATCATTGTTCCAAAATCATATAAGATGGTAGAAATCATCATGGTATCCAGATCAATCACAGCCAGCGGCTTATGATTCTGATCAAAAAGAATATTACTGATTTTTACATCGGCATGAATAATTCTTTTAGGAATCTGATGGGTTTTCTCCATTTCGATCCATTGGTCAGGCAAAGACAGAAGCTGGTTGGTGATTTCTATTTCAGCTTTTGCATTTTCTTTTAATTGAGCTGGTGCATCTTTGAGTGCGTTTTTATAATCTGCAATCCTTTTCTCAAAATTGAGGAAATTGGGAAGAGAATCTTCAATGGCAGGCAGTTTTTCAGTATTTACAGTGTTCAGAAAATAACTGAAGGTTTTAGCAGCATCAAAAGCGGTCTGTAAAGATGGAGCAGTAAGAAAAGTAAGGCTGTTCTCTATAAAATTAAGCATACGCCAGGGCTCGCCATTTATATCTTCTACCAGCAGCTTATTAGCCAGAGACGGAATAGACTCAATAATCTGAAAATGATAATTATTGGACTTCAGAACTTCATTAATTAATAAATGATTATTAACGACAACCTCCGGCTGTTTAAAAACATGATTGTTGATTTTCTGCAGAATAAACTTTTTCCCCTGATCTTTATTCTCCAGAAGATAAGTTGTATTGATTAATCCGTCAGTAATAGGAGTGAGTTCATAATTATCCTTACCAATAAACTCAATAACAATATCATTTATTTCCATAAATCTTTCGGGTATCTGTGGTTGTTAGTCTCTGAAATCAGAAAATCTTGAATTTCTTTTTTATCATCAGCATAGGTAATTCCCATCCATTGGGATGGAGAGGCTTTCACTTTTACTTTTACTCTGTTTTCGTCTATCATTTTTTGTATTGCGGAAGGAATGTAAAATTCCTGATTGGGAAGCGGATCAGATTCAATGAAATCATAGAAATAGGCTTCCAGATAACAAAAAATATGAGGATGAAAAATAAAAAAGTTCATAGATACCAATGTTTCGGGATCTAATTTTATATTTTTTCCGTTGTCCACATAAATGATTGTACTATTGATTTTTTGGATAGACGTTTGTTCCTCTACTTTAACCAGGTAATTTCCGGCATCCAGGGTACATATTCCCCTCGCCACAGCACCGTTATCACTCAATGTTGTATCTACAGGGTAAGCAATCATCCCCAATTGTGTATCTGAAATATGATGATGATTAATTTCATGGGCTGCCAGTTGATAGGCTTCTTTTCCATAAAAATCATCCGCATTGATCATCACAAAAGGTTCCTGTATTGAATATTTGGCGCAAAGTACGGCATGAGCAGTTCCCCATGGCTTCTCCCGATCAGGGTAATCAAAGCCTTCCAGTGAAATAGGAATAGTGTCTTTCTCCTGATATACCCAAAGCAATTCAAAATTTTTAGCTTTTGAAATGCTGTTGAGTCTTTCAATATAACTTTCAGGAATCAGTTTGTTCACAATAATAACTATTTTTTGAAAACCTGCTTCCAGAGCATCAAAGATAGAATACTCAAGAATCGGCGAACCGTTATCAAGTATTCCATCCACTTGCTTGAGGCCTTTGTATCTGCTGCCTAATCCACCAGCTAATATGAGTAATGTTTTCTTAGAACTCATCAGTCATTCCAAATACAGGTTTACGGGTTTTCCATTTTCCGTTGGTGAAATCAGGAATATCAACAACCTGACCGCCTTTGGCAATAGACTCTTCACTCAGTGGCGTAATGGAATACCATAAAGCAAGATCGTACACATCCATCGGGAATTCTATATTTCGTTTGATACATTCAATAAAAGTATTCATCACAAAGAAATCCATTCCGCCATGTCCGGCTCCTGCAGCGGTAGCTTCAAACTTCTTCCAAATCGGATGATCATATTCTTTCATCCATTTTTCAGTATTATCCCAACGGTGGGTATGGTTCATTGTTTTTTCAAAATAGATGTGTCCCTGGTTGAAATCTCCCCATCCGAAATCCTGCCACAATCCTTCAGTTCCCTGAACTCTGAAACCAAGATCATAAGGTCTCTGTAAACTTGTATCATGAGTAAGAAGAATGGTTTCTCCATTAGCACAGGCAATCTGTGTAGTTACAATATCTCCCTGGTTGAATTTTACTTTCGCACTCGGATGGTTTTCTCCGCCTTTTGGATGCTCAACAATATATTTATGAAGCCCTACAGATTTTGATGAGAATGAAGAAAGCCTTGTTAAACGGTTTCCTCTGTTGATATCCATCATCATGGCAACCGGTCCTAAGCCATGCGTAGGATAAAGTTCTCCGTTACGTTTTACATAATGTTCGGTTCTCCATTTAGCCTCACTGAATCCTTTTTCTCCAAATTCAGCACCGGAATTGTACGGAGTAACTCCGTCATTGAAAAGAACACCTCTCAGATCATGCTGATAACCGCCTCTTCCATGTACCAGTTCACCAAACATTCCTTTACGGACCATATTCAGGATGGCCATGATATCTCTTCGGTAGCACACATTTTCCATCATAAATATGGGAACTTTCGTTTCCTCATATACCTTTACAAATTCCCAGCAGTCCTGAAGCTTTATCGCTCCGGAAACTTCCATACCCACAATTTTTTTAGCGCGCATGGCTTCCACACCTTGTGTAAGATGCCATTCCCATGGAGTAGCAATAACAACAGCGTCTATTGTTTTTAATTTTAAAAGATTCCGATAGTCATATTCTCCGTTGGAAAACTCCTGAGCAGCAGGTTTATTATTGTCTTTTAATATTTTTTGAGACGCGGCAAGCATCCTTTTCTCCGGATCTGCAAACGCAACAATCTCTACATCATTTCGTTTTGCCAGTAATTTTACATGCTCCTGACCACGAAGGCCTACGCCGATAAAACCTACGCGGACTTTTTTATCTGTTTTAAAATCATTGGAATAAGCAAATAAGGAATTGGGTAAAACCAATGCCCCAAAGCTTGCTAAAGCAGCTGTCTTAAGAAAGTTTCTGCGGGAATTACTATCGTTCATCTATTTTTTTCTTAAATATATTAAAACTTTTGTAAATCCCCATAACGTGATGGATAATAGGAGAATGAATTGAGGGAGGCGGTTTGTAAGAATTTGAACGTTGTTGGATTTTAAAGTTGAACGCTTTTGGAGTTGTTGAATTATAGGTTATTAATTTTCACTATTTTGTTTATTTATGTTTTTTTTATCTGCATGAAAATTTATTGATTAATCCAGGCCTTCCTTAATGCAATTTGTTTTGAATCAGGATGGGACACTGAAGTTACCTTTCCGGTAGTTTCATCATAATTGAATCCTGCTTTTTCCAGATACTCTTTTAAAGGAATGGGTTGAGTGCCTTCTACGAAATCTCTAAAAAAAGTATGTATTTCGGGATAAGTCATTTTGGTAATCTCATCAAAAAGTTCATCATCGTTAAAATATTTACCTGCTCCATACTTTTTCATAAGCATCTGCATCAGATCCTGAGTTCCCATTTTCCCGTTAGAAAGTTCTCTTAGTCTTATATCCAGACATAACCCGAGTAATGCTCCTTTCATATAAAAGTTCATATACTGATCCTGTCTTTCCATGGATTTTTTACTCATTTCTGTAAAAGACAGGGTGTTATCAAATTCTTTCATGCCTTTGATTTTTTCTTCCAGACTTTTTTCAAAATCTTCCAGGCTGATCATTTTTTGTTTGATAGGCATATGAATGGTCGCATACTCAGTCATCCCTTCGTATAGCCACAAATGTTCAGACATGACAGGATTCAGGAAATCATAATGCTGAATTTCCCCTGAATGAATATTGAGCGGGGTAACAACATGAAAAAACTCGTGAGAAGCAACCCTGTTTAAGGCATGTGGAAGAAATTTCATATTTCCGGAACGGTAAAGGCAGACTGTAGAGTGGGAATGTTCCAGGCCATCTCCCAGATATCCATTTTCATTGGAAGATTCATAATAAATCAGAAATGCATATTTGCTGACCGGTAATGTTCCGCCAAGATAAGCCTGCTGATTTTTCAGAATGTTTTCAATTTCGTGAGCAATCGTTTTGGAGTAATG
Source organism: Chryseobacterium sp. RU33C (assembly GCF_900156015.1). NCBI lineage: Bacteria > Pseudomonadati > Bacteroidota > Flavobacteriia > Flavobacteriales > Weeksellaceae > Chryseobacterium > Chryseobacterium sp. RU33C. The sequence continues at coordinate 86,164 of NZ_FTMT01000006.1, forward strand.
TCTTTCCTTTTTGTTGTAGAATGATACAAGTACTTTGGTATGGCCTATTTTGAGCCAGGTAGTATCAGGAACGGAATATAAGACAGGAGAATCTACCAGTTCGCGGTAATCCTTTGCCCATACCATATCTGTAATTTTATCTATCTGTTTGTAATCCAGGGCGGAGGAAGCATAAAAATCCTTGTTCTTTGTAATCTTAATGTGATAAGGAATATCTTTCATTTCTTCAAAATATCCTACTAAAGAATTATAATTGATGACAAAAACGCTGTCTTTTATAAACATACTTCCTGCAGATCGGGCTTCATGAGATTCTTTTTCCAGGGAGTCCCATCCATCAGCTACCTGATAAGATATTTTCTTTACCCGGCTGAGATCATGTACCATCCAACTGTTTTTGTCCAGGCGTTCCGTTAAGACTTTTTTACCGTTTTTATCAGTGGCTGTGAAATCGGAAATATATTGTCCGAAATTCATAGCCTGATAAAATCCGGGTACCAGTTTGGGAATGATAAATCTGCCCTGTTTAAGATTATTCTTTGGAGGTGAAAAAGATACCCGGACTTCATCATTGGACATATGAAGAAGATCTATAGAATAGTCGTAATTTTTCTTTGACATTTGAGCAATCATAACGTTAGGTAGTATGATGATCACAAAAAATAGCTTTATAAGGGTATTCATGGGCTGCAAATCTTAATTATTACGAAAATTCTAAATCACTTCTAGGTTTTGTTGGTTTTATTTTTCCATGTAGTATACTTCTTCATAAGGCTGAATCAGTACCCATCCATGTCCTGAAAACTTCATTTGAAACTCTTCGCCGCTTCCTCTGCCGATAAGGCTTTTGAAAGAAACATTGGTTTTCAGTTCCGGGCTGAGGTTTCCGGACCATGCAACAGTAGCATTCGGGTCTGTAAATACAGGTGTATCAGGAGTTACAAGTAAAGTTAAAGGATCTCCGTGAGTGGTAATAGCGATGTGCCCTGTTCCTGAAAGTTTCGCCTGAAAAAGCCCTCCGGACATCATTCCTGCAATACTTTTCAGCATGGTGATATCACTTTTTACGCTTTGTTCGTGGGCAAGAATATCATTTCCGTTTACGCAAACAGATTCATTATTCAGATATAAAATACGGACTTTCTTCCCGGAATCGGCTACATACAGTTTTCCGGTTCCTTCTGCTTTCATCAGCCTGGCTCCTTCACCGCTTATAGCTTTCTTTAAGAGGTTTCCAATTCCTCCGGACAGCATTCCCTGTCTTTCAAAATTAATATTTCCCACATAGCTTACCATGCTTCCTCTTTTCGTCCATACTGCCTGATTGTTAAGGTTGATTTCCAGAAGATGTTTCGTTTCCAGCTCAAAATAATCTCTTTGCTGCGGATTTTCTTTTGTTTCGTTGATGAATGCTTCAATCGAATATTTACTCATAATGATATTTTTTTTAGTGTTATTACTTTAGTTTGTCGAGTTTATAGTCTCTTTTGTTACTTTTAGGATTCAGATCTGCAAATCCTGAGTTCCGGGCAGGCACATTTTTACCTTTTTCCTCACTCTTTTCATCATCATTGACATAATAATTTTCAGTTTTTAAATGAAAATCAAACCAGATAAATCCATATTCATCAGTCCGTCCGCTCCAGCTGAAGTTTTCAATTTTGTGATCATCAGGTTACGGATTATCAATGAAATATATTGTACTTACAGGTTCCATATTGAATTTTAATTTTTCCAAAAATACTCTTTTTATACCTTGAAAATCCCCGTAAAATCATGGTTTTATATTTGATTGTAAATAAAACTTGACAAAGGGGTGTTCAATGTCGTATATTTGCACTCCGAAAATTACACCTTGTAATTTCAATAATTTTTAAACCGTAATTTAAAAAATGAAAACATCAGATTTTAATTTTGATCTTCCTGCGGAATTATTAGCAGAACACCCATCAGAGCACAGAGACGAAGCGAGATTAATGGTACTTGACAGAAAAACACAAACTATCGAGCACAAATTATTCAAGGATGTTGTGGATTATTTTGATGAAGAGGATTTGTTTATCTTCAACAATACAAAAGTTTTCCCTGCACGTCTTTACGGAAATAAAGAAAAAACAGGTGCTAAAATTGAAGTTTTCTTATTAAGAGAGCTTGATAAAGAAACCAGAGTTTGGGACGTTTTGGTAGATCCGGCAAGAAAAATCAGAATTGGTAACAAATTATTCTTCACAGAAGATGAGTCTTTGGTAGCGGAGGTTATTGATAACACAACTTCAAGAGGAAGAACATTAAGGTTCTTATTCGACGGTTCTTACGACGAATTCAGAACGAAACTTAAGGAATTAGGAGAAACTCCGCTTCCAAAATATATCAAAAGAGCTGTAGAACCGGAAGATGCAGAAAGATATCAGACAATTTATGCAAAAGTAGAAGGAGCAGTAGCTGCCCCTACAGCGGGTCTTCACTTCTCCAAGCACCTGATGAAGAGATTGGAGATCAAAGGAATCAATTTTGCTGAAGTTACCCTTCACGTAGGATTGGGAACATTCAACCCAATTGAGGTAGAAGATCTTTCTAAGCACAAAATGGAATCTGAAGAGATCATCATTGATGAGAAAAATGCTCTTATCATCAACAAGGCAGTAGAATCTCACAGAAGAGTATGTGCAGTAGGAACTACTACCATGAGAGCATTGGAAACTTCTGTTTCTTCAAACAAAAAAATCTCTGCTTTCAACGGATGGACAAACAAATTCATTTATCCTCCTCACGATTTTGGAGTTGCTAACTCAATGATCACGAACTTCCACACACCGAAGTCTACTCTGATCATGATGATTGCTGCATTTGCCGGAAGAGATTTCGTAATGCACGCTTATGAAGAAGCCGTAAAAGAAAAGTATAAATTCTATTCTTATGGTGACGCAATGTTAATTCTATAAAAAAGTAAAAAGAGCCAAGTTAAAGGTAATACAAGTAGAAATGAGACAAAATGATTTACTTATCAGAACTTTTACATTTGGAGTTAATTGTCTTAAGTTTTTAAGAACACTCCCCAATGATGATTCTGAAAGTAAATTAATAAGATTTCAACTCGGGAAATCAGCTACTTCAATAGGTGCTAATTATGAAGAATCCCAGGCAGGATCATCCAAAGCAGATTTTAAAAATAAAGTAAAAATTGCTTTAAGGGAAGCTAGAGAAAGTCATTTCTGGCTTCGTGTTTTAGAAGAACTGGATGGTTATGATTCTGAGGAATTTAAAGCTTTATTGAATGAAAGTAACGAATTGAAAAACATTTTGGCTGCAATAGTTAACAATACTAAACTTTAAACCTTTTACTTTTAACTTGGCTCTTTAATATTATGAAAGATATCCGTACATTATCATTAGACCAGCTTAAAGACTACTTTGAGTCTTTAGGAGAAAAGCCGTTTCGCGCGAAACAGGTCTATGACTGGCTATGGAGTAAAAACCTCCATTCGATTGAAGAAATGACGAATCTTTCTAAATCACTTCGTGAGAAAATTTCGGAAGAATATATCATTAATCCTGTTTCCGTAGACCTTCTTCAGAAAAGCTCTGACGGAACCATCAAAAACGGAGTGAAACTTCACGACGGGCTGATGGTGGAATCTGTTCTTATTCCTACAGAAACAAGAACTACAGCCTGTGTATCTTCGCAGGTAGGATGCTCATTAAACTGCGAATTCTGTGCTACAGCAAGACTGAAAAGAATGAGAAACCTTGAAGTTGCTGAAATTGTAGATCAGGTAGCCCTGATTGACAGCCAGAGCAGAATGTATTTCGACAGACCGCTTACCAATATCGTATTTATGGGGATGGGAGAGCCGATGATGAATTACAAAAACGTAGTGGAGGCCATCAAAAAAATTACCCAGCCGGAAGGTTTGGGAATGTCTCCAAGAAGAATTACCGTTTCTACATCCGGTATTCCTAAAATGATCAAAATGCTTGCAGATGACGAACTGCGTGTAAAGCTGGCTTTATCCCTTCACTCTGCTATCGAATCCAAGCGTAATGAGATCATGCCTTTCTCTGATAAATTCCCGTTAACGGATATTATGGAGGCCCTTCAGTACTGGTATCAGAAGACCGGTTCTGTTATTACTTTTGAATACTGCGTATGGAAAGGGATCAATGATGGTGATGAAGATATTAAGGCGTTAATCAAATACTGTAAACAGGTTCCTTCAAAAGTAAACCTCATTCAATACAACCCGATCGGAGATGGAAAATACGATCAGTGTAACAAACAGGCTGAGGAAAATTACATCCGGCAGCTTGAAAATGCAGGAGTAACTGTAATGGTCCGAAGAAGCCGTGGAGGTGATATAGACGCTGCTTGCGGACAGTTAGCCAACAAAACAACAGATTAAAATTTCCTTAAAAAAAGCCTAAAACTTTCTTAAAAAATAGGCTAAAACCCTACCTTTGCACAAATTATTTTGTGATGATGGATTTTCTTATGAGCGAGGACGGGCTGGAAAATGTGTATGCATGGGCAATCCCATTGCATGCTACTGTTATTTTAGCTGAAATGATTTACAGCCACGTTTCAGAAGCTAAGCTATACAGCGGGAAAGATCTCGCCACCAATGTTTATCTTGCATTGATGAACTTTGGCCTAGACCTTATCATGAAGGCATTTGCCATGGGAGTGATGTTTTTCTTTTACCATCACAGACTTTTTTCCTGGGATCTTAGTGTGTGGTATTTGCTGGCATGTTTTATCATTACAGACTTTGCTTACTATGTGCTGCATTATGTAGACCACCGTTCCAGAGCATTCTGGGCAGTTCATATTACGCACCACAGTTCAGAATATTTTAACCTGACAACAGGATTCAGAAGTCCTGTATTACAGCCACTTTACAGATATTTATATTTTTCGCCATTAGCATTTTTGGGATTCAATCCATGGCATATTATGGTAGCATATGCTATCGGACAGGTGTATGGAACATGGGTGCATACACAGACTGTAAAGAGCATGGGATTCCTGGAATATATTCTGGTAACGCCTTCTCATCACCGTGTACACCACGCATGTAATGTGAAATATCTGGATAAAAATATGGGAATGTGTCTCATTATCTGGGATAAAATATTTGGAACTTTCCAAAAAGAAGATCCGAATGTACCTGTGAAGTATGGAATCTATCCAAAGATGCCGGATAACAGACCGGATACGGTACTTTTTTACGAATGGAGAAAAATCTGGAAAGATCTTAAGCAGCCAGGATTAAAATTTACAGACAGAATCAATTATATTTTCAATTCACCGGGATGGAGACATGACGGAACCGGAAAGACTGTAAGGCAGTATCAGAAAGAATATTTTGCCAAACAGGCACGAAAGAAAGAACAACAGCAAAATCAGAAAGAGCAGAAAACGGCTTAACTTCTGATTTAAAATCAATAGAAATCTAAGGAAAAGCGGGCTATTTTAGCTCGTTTTTCTGTTATAAGAAGATCATTAACAAAGGTTGAGAGTAAAAAGGTAAAAGAGCAAAGCAATCTGCAAAAAAAATTATCTTTAACCCTCAAACCCTACAACTTCTCTAATACCTACAATGTTTAGATTCCTTCGGAATGACAAGGTGTACGGATAGGCAAATCGTAGTTTGTCCATTCCGTAGGAATCTACACTTTCGCTCTCAAACGCTCTCACCCTTAAACTCTCAAACGCTCAAACCCACTACCTCAGAATAAAACCCTACTTTTGTCATATGAAAAAACTTCTTCTGATTATTACTCTTTTTGTTGGTCAATCTGCATTTTCCCAGCAGGCTGATTTTCTGAAAATAAAAAAATACAGAGTTCATTATCTGGATAATAAAATTGAGGAAACCTCAGGACTGAATATTTTAAACGGAAAGCTGTATACATTCAATGACAGTGGAAATGCTGCTGAACTTTTTGAAATTGATAAAAAAAACGGAGAAATTATCAGGACACTGAAAACCAATTTAATCAATACCGATTGGGAAGCGTTAGCTAATGATGGAGAGAATTTCTATATCGGAGATTTCGGAAACAATGCCGGAACAAGGAGAGATCTTAGAATTTATAAAGTTCCTTTTGGGAGTCTTGATTCTGCGAATATTCCTGGTTCAGAAAGGGCTTTAGATGGAATAGCTATTTCTTTTTATTATCCTGAGCAGACCGAATTTATTGCTAAAAATACAAAGAATGACTTCGATGCAGAAGCCATGATTTATTTGAATGGAAAGCTGCATGTTTTTACCAAAGAATGGGCTTCCAAAGCAACCTCACATTATATTGTAGATCCTGAAATTTCAGAAGTGCAAAAGGCAGAAAAAAAAGAAACCTATAAAACAGGTTTTGTGGTTACAGATGCCTCTTATTTTGATAAAAAGCTTTATTTAGTAGGATATACCAGAAAAACGGAAGTTTTTTTAGATATTTTTACAGAAACAGAAGCCGGAATATTTTTTAAAGAAAAACCAAAGCATTACTACCTTGGAACTGCTCTTTCATTATCGCAGATTGAAGGAATAAGTGTAGATGAAACGGGAATTTATATTTCAGGAGAAAAGTTCAGGTCTCCTCTGGGAACCACAAAACCTTCATTTTATTTTATCCCGAAAGATCAACTCAAAGATTAATTTTATCTTAAAATTGAGCGAAAAAAATTATCTTTGTGAGAATTAATAATTATTCACCCAGCATCGCAGATTGTGGCAAACATTGTAGAAGAGATTAAACGACCGATCAATGATGAAATGAAACTTTTTGAACAGAAGTTTTATGAGTCAATGCAGAGTAAAGTAGCTTTATTAGATAAAGTAACCCGTTTTATTGTTACCACTAAAGGAAAGCAGATGCGCCCTATGTTTGTGTTTCTTTGTGCCAAACTGGTGGGTGAGGTGACGGAAAAAACCTATCGCGGTGCTTCTATGATCGAGCTGATCCACACGGCTACGCTGGTACATGATGATGTGGTGGATGAAAGTTTTAAGCGTCGTAATTTCTTTTCAATCAATGCACTGTGGAAAAATAAAATTGCTGTTTTGGTGGGAGATTATCTTTTGTCAAAATCAGTTTTATTATCTACAGACCACAAAGATTATGATCTGCTTGGGGTTATTTCCAGAACCATCCGTGAAATGTCTGAAGGAGAACTTCTTCAGCTGGAAAAAGCCAGAAAACTGGATATCACAGAGGAGGTGTATTATGAAATTATCCGCCAGAAAACGGCTACTCTGATTGCTGCCTGCTGTGAAATAGGAGTTCTTTCCAATAATGCGGACGAAATTATTGCTAAGAAGATGATGGACTTCGGAACTTTTACAGGGATGGCATTTCAGATCAAAGATGATCTTTTTGATTATTTAAGCTCAAATGTGATCGGAAAGCCTGTAGGAATTGATATTAAAGAGCAGAAAATGACGCTTCCTTTGATCCATACCCTGAAAACAGCCAATGAAAAGGATAGGAAATATTATTTTGATACTATAAAACGTTACAACAATAACCCCAAAAGAGTAAAGGAACTGATTGAATTTGTTAAAAGCTCAGGCGGGTTGGAATACGCTGTTGAAGTCATGAAAGATTTTCAGCAGAAAGCAAAAAATATTCTGAATGAGTTTCCAGATTCTGAAGCAAGAAAATCATTACATATTATGCTGGATTATGTAATTGAGAGAAAATTTTAAATTAAACTGAGTTTGGTTTAAGAAAATTAAGATTTAAGCTTTTGGAAACCCGTATGAGTGTGAATGGGAGTCCTCTTCATCCTCATCATGTACGCAAGTTACTATACATTGCATGCTTAATGAGACATCACTTTAAAAGATGAAAATACGGAAAAACTCTTCTTTATCACCTGAATAGCTTCCTTTTTTAGCTTCACAGATTCCATTCTGATTAAAATAGGAAGTCATGTCCCGAATTCAGTTAAGTTAATAAACTTTAATTAAGTGAAAAGATGGATGCAGAAAAGCCCACTTGCGTTTTGAAAAAAAATCGATTTTAGAGCCTGGAAATCAATAATTTAATATGGCTATTTACAAAAAAAAATTAAAAAGAATAACAATCAATAAGGCTGAATTTAAACTTCCATGACTTTTAATTGTTGGAGAAAAAAGTTTTAAAAGGTTTTAAAATACAATAAGCCGGAGTAAAGTCCGGCTTATTGTATCTGTATCTCTTTAGATCTTTTGTATAGTAACATTGGTTACGTTTCCGCTTCCTGTACTTCCGCTTTCTGTTGCCAAAACGGTACAGCCCTGATTAGGTGATGCTGTAAAGCGAACCTGATAACCCGCATTTGGAATAATAAGAAGAGTGGTGTAATTCATGAGTTCTCCTACTGTAGAAGAGGTTGCTGTTGCATTATAATGACTTCCGCGTCCTAAATAATCGGCATCAGGAACCGGTCTTACTCCAATTAATAACTGTGTGCCTGCAGGAGCACTGCCAAAACTGGCCTGCAATGTTACTAAATAGTTTCCGGCCTGATTAAACGTTAAAACTCCCGTACTTGTATTGTATGAATAATAGGGTGAAGTAGATAATGGATTCCCAAATAACAAGGTGCTTATTGACAGAGTCGTTAAATTCTGGTTTCCTGCTAATCTTGCATGGAATAACGAATATGCATTAAAATTTACTGTTTTTAAAACGCCATTTGCGTCCGCTACTACAAATCTGTCGGTTCCTCCGATCCCAATGTTTGAATTAATATTACGAATTCTGGCATTACCTGTTGCCAGATCAAACTTTTCTGTAGGATCTATCGTTCCAATGCCTAGATTTCCCCCTGAAGTTATGGCAACATCATTAGATTGTTGGGTAATTGTGGGGAGTCCGGATGCTGCATTATCTTTCGCTCCATCCACATGAAGAGTCGTCTGAGGGTTGCTGGTATTAATTCCTACCTGTGCTTTTGGCATTATCGATAGTGTACAAAATAATAATAAACTAGTTGCTTGAAATAGTTGCTTTTTCATGATATTTTTAAATGTGTGTTTTTTTTTTTGAAAAAAAACATTGTCAAAATTCATGCCGATTTATTTATTGATTATTTGTAAAATTGTGGTATATTTTGTTTATAATGTTGGTTTTTATATTTTTTTAATAAATTTAATTGTTTATTTGTGTTTTTTTATTATTTATAATTTAATATTGTGGTCTTTAATTAAAGTTAAATTATTTTTATTGTCACAATAATTACAGCCAGAACAATGCAAAATAAAGCGGTTAAAAATAAATAATCCGCAATAGTTTCAAATCTGTCAGTTCGCTTTTCATGTTTAGATCGGATGGCTAAGAAAGAAAAAAAGCAACTGAATGCAAAAAACAGACATGCAATTCCTGCAAACTCATCCAAATACGTGCTATGGCTTATTTTTGATATTTTTAAAGAAGTAATAATTACCAGAGAAAATCCTAAAAGATTACTGGATGCATTGAGAATATGAGACGATTTTTTTTCCATCTTTTACAATTTTTCTCAAAATAAAGCACAATTTTTTTTATTATCAAATTTTTAAAAAAGATTATTAAAAATTAAAATTAATTTAAAAAGTGTATATTAGCAAAATACTTGAAGATTAAAAACTTTTTTACTTAGCTATGCAAACAACCTATATTGAAACACAGGAAATATCCTTTCAAGATTTTAAAAATCAAATACTTGAAGATTACAGGTTAGGAAGGATCTCTCGTGAAATGTCTTATCTCGGAAGGAGAGAAGTACTTACTGGAAAAGCTAAATTTGGAATTTTTGGGGATGGAAAAGAACTTCCTCAGCTTGCAATGGCGAAAGTTTTCAAAAATGGAGACTTCCGTTCAGGATATTACAGGGATCAGACTTTTGCATTGGCAATAGATGCCTTAACGGTAGAAAGTTTCTTTGCGCAGATGTATGCAGATACCAGCGTGGAAAGAGAGCCTGCTTCAGCTGGAAGACAAATGAACGGGCATTTTGCAACAAGAAGTTTAAATGAAGACGGAAGCTGGAAAGATTTGACAGCTCAAAAAAATATTTCTTCCGATATTTCTCCTACAGCAGGACAAATGCCGAGATTGTTGGGATTAGCCCAGGCTTCAAATATCTATAAAAGCGTAAAATTTGACGGTTCAGAAAAATTCTCAAGAGAAGGAAACGAAATTGCCTTCGGAACTATTGGAGATGCTTCTACAGCAGAGGGACACTTCTGGGAAACTCTGAATGCGGCATGTGCTCTTCAGGTTCCAATGATTGTTTCCATCTGGGATGACGGATACGGAATTTCAGTTCCTACGAAAAATCAGAGAGCAAAAGCTGATATCAGTGAAATGCTAAGCGGTTTCCAGAGAAAAGAGGGAGAAAATCAGGGTTGTGAGATCATCCAGGTAAGAGCTTGGGATTATCCGGCATTATTAGATGCTTATGCTAAAGCAGAACATTTTGCAAGAACAGAAAGTGTACCGGTGGTAGTGCATGTAGTAGATGTTACACAACCTCAGGGACACTCTACATCAGGATCTCACGAAAGATATAAAAATGAAGACCGTCTGGCTTGGGAAGCTGAGTATGACGGCCTGGCAAAATTCAAAGAGTGGATTCTGAACTATTCTATCGAAATTGATGGAAAAGAAGAAGTGATTGCTACCGCTGAAGAACTGAAGGCTATAGACGAAGAAGCGAAAAAAGCAGCAAAAGCAGGACAGAAAACAGCCTGGGAAAACTATCAGAAAGCTATTTCGGAACTTATTAAGTCTGTTTTACCTTTAGTAGAAAACCTTAAAGGACAGAATGCTGAAGTTGAAAATTATATCGCTCATTTCAACAAATTGGTTTCAAAAGCTAAGAAAGATATCTTCCATCTGGTAAGACAAACTTTACTGGCGACAAGAGGAACAAATTCTGCAGAAAGAAATCAGCTGATGCAGAAATATAACGAAGTAGCTGCTGTTGAAAAAGATAATTATTCTTCTCACTTATACTCTCAATCTCAATGGAAGGCTGAAAATGTTCAGGAAATCAAGCCTGTCTATTCTGACAGTTCTGAAGATGTGGACGGAAGAGTAGTGATCAGAAACAATTTTGACAAAATTTTTGAAAAATATCCTGAAACTTTAATCTTTGGAGAAGATACCGGAAATATCGGAGACGTCAATCAGGGATTGGAAGGAATGCAGGAAAAATACGGTGCTTTACGTATCGCTGACACAGGAATTCGTGAAGCAACGATTCTTGGACAGGGAATTGGTATGGCAATGCGAGGCTTAAGGCCAATCGCTGAAATCCAGTACTTAGACTATGTTCTTTACTGTTTGCAGGGAATGAGTGATGACCTGGCAACGGTACACTACAGAACCAAAGGAGGTCAGAAAGCTCCATTGATCATCAGAACAAGAGGGCACAGATTAGAAGGAATCTGGCATTCAGGTTCTCCAATGGCCGGTATTCTGAATCTTTCTAAAGGTATTCTTGTTTTGGTACCTAGAAACCTTACTAAAGCTGCCGGATTCTATAACACGATGCTTCAGGCTGACGAACCTGCAATCATCGTAGAATGTCTGAACGGATACAGATTAAAAGAAAAACAACCGGATAACTTAGGCGAATTCACTGTTCCTGTAGGGAAAATTGAAGTTACAAAAGAAGGAAAAGACGTTACTCTGGTCACTTATGGTTCTACCTGGAGAATTGTAACGGAAGCTGCCAACGAATTGGAAAAAATAGGGATTTCTGCAGAAGTGATTGATATTCAGTCATTGATTCCTTTCGATTTATCTCACGAAATTGCTGAAAGTGTTAAGAAAACCAATAGATTAGTCGTGATTGACGAAGATGTGGAAGGAGGAACTACAGGATTCATCTTACAGCAGATTCTTGAAAAGCAAAAAGCATTCAGATACCTGGATTCAGATCCGTTAACGATCTCTGCAAATGATCACAGACCTGCCTATGCAAGTGATGGTGACTACTTTAGTAAGCCGTCTGCAGACGATATGGTAGAAAAGATCTACGCAATGTTTAATGAAACAAATCCTCAGAAATATCCGGCGATATTCTAATTGGGATTTTAGATAAATTTTAAAACCGCTTCCTTTTGGGAGCGGTTTTATTTTATGATGTAAGTACTAAAATTTGTAGATTTGATAGGAGAATTTCTTTTTAAACTTTTACATGAAAATAACTCAACTCGTTATCCTGTTCAATTATAAGAAAATAGTACTTGGAATTTTAATCTCATTATTTCTTTTTATATTGTCTTTTCAGATTAATTCATCCTTATGGATCATATTATTAAGAAGTTTTGGAATTCTTATTGTTTTAAACATATTAGCTTCAATTGCTGCATCTTATATTCTTTATGATAATTCTGATCTATATGAATTGAAGGGATTAAATGAGTTTCTGGATTGGGAAAAAATTGAAAATGCAGTTGTAATTCATGCAAGCTTTGATCCTTTATCAAGAAAACTGGAAGAGAAATATGGTCATGTAAAATTCACTGTTTGTGATATTTATGGAAACAGGCATGAACATGAAAATGGGATTGAAGTTTCAAAGAAAATGTATCCTCCTAATCCTAAAGAAATAAGAATTTCCCCTGATACTTTACCTTTTGAAAACGAATCACAAGACATCATTCTGGCAGTCACAGCACTTCATGAAATTCTCGATCATCAGAAAAGAGTTTTGTTTTTTAAAGAAGCTAAAAGAATATTAAAGAAAGGAGGTTTGATCATTATATCAGAGCAGTTTAGAGATGTTACCAATTTTATATTTTTTAATATCGGATCTTTTCATTTTTTAAGTCAAAAACAATGGAAAAAATCAATTTCACCAGCAGAGATGAAAATATTTGAAAATAAGAAAATTACTCCTTTTGCCAATATGTTGATTTTGAAGAAAAATTAGAATCATAATTCATAAATGCTGGTGTTATACATTTTACTCCTCCTCAGCCAAAGTAATCCTTAGCTTATTCAAAGTATACATCAGCGTTATACAAGCTTTTGTTGATCATTGAATACATGGGTATATTTCCAGCCCGGAAGTCTGTTGATAACATCCTGTTCAAACCCAAAATCAGAGAGTTCTTTAGCGTGATAGTTGCAGCAACAGGCATAACCATTGATTTGAGAGATACGAAGTTCCACCAAAGCGATTAGTTTTTCATCAATACCGGATTTTCGGATGCTGCTGTGGGCTTTGTATAGATTTCCAATGGTTTCTTTTGCAATTTCTTTGTAATTCATTGTGAAATATTTTCTGCAAATTTGCATCTGAAATGGCTTTGAAACTATATGCTTACATTTTAGTGATATACTTACCTTTTGAAAGTGCTTAATTATATAAAATAAAAAAATGAAAAAAATAACTTCATTTTTGAAGTCCCGAAAATGGGCATTCATTATTTCGATATTATATGTCGGAACCGGAACATTAGCAGTATGTTCGGCTTATGGCAGCGATGCATTGTATGGTGAATGGACTTTATATGCTTTATTAATAACATTTCCTGTATCAATTCTGAGTTTTGGGTACAGATATGCTGATCCCAGTATATGGCCAGTTTTATTGATTCAGTTTTTTATGTTTTTAATTACATTTTTTATTTTATCCTTATTTATAATAAGTAAGTCTGATAATAAATAATTTTCAGAATTATTTAGGACTAGTCAACTCATTCAAGAAAGCACAATCTTTATCTTCATGCTGTCCTTTTACCTGATATTTAGCTTCCCACTCTTCCAGTAAATAAAGAATAGGCAACAATGCCAATCCTTTTTCTGTAAGAGAATATTCTACCCGAGGTGGAAGTTCTTTAAACTCTTCACGGATAATAAGGCCGTCAGCTTCCATTTCCTTCAGCTGATCAGTTAATACCTTTCTGGAAATGACATTAATGCGTACTGCCAGTTCCCCAAAGCGTAATTTCCTGTCTTTAATGACCAGAACAATAATAGGCTTCCATTTGCTTCCCAGAGCGGCCATTGCCTTACCCAGAGGACAGCTGTATTGCATTAATTCATTCTTTTTCATAGAGAGATCTTTATTTTAATACCATATGAAACCGGAATTTCATGTGTTACTTTGATGTTACTAATGTAGGTTACTGCGAAGTTACCACTATTTTTTTAATAAAAGATACAAAAGTGAACTATTATTAGTTACTTTGTGTAACAATTATAAAATATAAATTTAAATATGAGCACATCATCATTATTTAAACCATTTCAATACAGGAATTTACATCTTAAAAATAGAATTGTAATGGCTCCAATGACCAGAGCACAATCTGACAATGGAGTTCCAACCCAAAACATCGCAGATTATTATGGAAGGAGAGCCGCCTCAGAAGTAGGACTGATTCTTTCTGAAGGAACTGTGATCAACAGACCGGGATCAAAAAACTTGCAGAACATTCCTGATTTCTATGGTACAGAAGCTTTAAACGGCTGGAAAAATGTCATTGATACTGTACATCAGAATGGAGGTAAAATGGGTCCTCAGATCTGGCACGTAGGGGATACAAGAATGTCCGAAGACTATCCGTTGGTTACAATGGAAAAGGCTTCCACAATGACGATTGAGGATATTCAGGATACCATTGCGCAGTTTGCAGTATCAGCAAAATCAGCAAAAGACCTTGGTTTCGACTGTCTTGAAATTCATGGCGCTCACGGATACCTTATCGACCAGTTTTTCTGGGAAGTTACCAATACAAGAACTGACGAATACGGTGGTAAAACATTAAAAGAAAGAAGCAGATTTGCTGTTGAAGTCGTAAAAGCAATCAGAGCAGCAGTAGGAGAGGACTTTACCATTATCATCCGTCTTTCTCAGTGGAAGCAGCAGGATTATAAAACCAGACTGGCATTTACTTCAGGCGAGATGGAAGACTGGTTATTACCATTAAAAGAAGCTGGAGTAGATATTTTCCACTGCTCACAGCGTCGTTTCTGGGAGCCGGAATTTGAAGGCTCTGATTTAAACTTTGCAGGATGGGCAAAAAAAATTACAGGGCAGCCAACCATTACCGTAGGTTCTGTAGGCTTAAACGGAGATTTCCTTAATGCTTTTGCAGGGCAGGGAACAGAAAAAAGTGATCTTACGGAACTGATCAGAAGACTTGACAATGAGGAATTTGATCTGGTTGCAGTAGGAAGAGCTATTTTACAGGACTACCAGTGGGTACAGAAGATCAAACACGGAAATACGGAGGCTCTTCTGGACTTTTCAGCAGAAAGTATGGGCATTTTATTTTAATATCAATAATGAATATAAATTCGTTTCGAAGTCGATTTTTTTAACAGCATAATTTATTCACTTTTCGAAGCAGAATTGATTATTCAACCAGATATTAAATCAGCATAATTCACTTTATTTTATATTTAATTTTCACCTATTTATTAAAGAACCCGATTTCAGAATTTCTGAAACCGGGTTTTGTTAATTGTAAATGGTTCTAAGTGATTTTAAGGACATCCTATTGTATCCAATACACACTTCCATCGAGATGGAATCCCATTTTTGCCAGGAATGTAGCAGGCTGTTGTTCCGCCCGGACAATCAGGAGCATTTCCTCCATTAATTTTCTTTAAATCTATCTTAGATAATTTTCTTAGATTTTTCATACTTAATAATTTGTTGATTCATACAAATATAATATTTTTTGAAAGCGAAAAAATAATTTGTGCCAAAATGTGAAATATACTCTTTCAAAGACAATATACAATAAACCCGCTCCCGGAATTTCCGGGAGCGGGTGTTAACAGATTTAAATATCTAAAACTGCCCTTTAAACAGGCAGAAATGATTTCTTTATCTTATAAACCAATGCTTTTAGTTGGCTTCAGTTGTTTTAAGATGCTTTTAGGGATGGCATTCTTGTGAACAAGGATCGCTGTTGACTTGTATTCAACATAAGGTCTTGTTACATAAAGGTATCCGGCAAAATCATTGGTTACTCCCCATGAGTTTTTTACCATATAATACTCTTTACCCGTTTGATCTTTTGCCAAACCTACGATATGCATACCATGGTCATCCGTTGTAGAAAGGTTATTAAGTGCTTTCTGACGCATGTCTTCAGTGATGGTTTTATCTTTTTTAGGCTCTGTAAACAAGGTCTGTTTGTTCTCCGCAGTGATTTGGTCAAGGTCCATATCCGGAACATAAGCTACACCGTTTTTATAAGAGAAGTAAGGCTCAGAAACATCAGTTGCCCAACCTACAGAATACCCTTTAGCTACTGCATTGTCTATGATCGTTGTAAGATCTTTCATCGGAACATTCCAGTCAGAATCGTGGCTCCAGTTATCAGGAATCGGAACTACAAATTTCTGAAAATACGGGTAATCTTTATAGGAAGATAATTCTACATAATCTTCAGGATTGATTCCTACCACTTCCTTAGCAAATGTTTTTGGAGTGTAGTTTTTCCCTTCATACGTAAAGTTGGCTGGTACTTTTCCTAAATATTCATCAAGAATAGCATCTACAGAATCCATCCAGTTATCTGTCAGTTTTCCTTTTGAGGAAGCCTGAACAAGGCTGTCAAGAACCGGCTTCAGTTTGCCTTGCATTTCTTTGAAGTTGTTGGTTGTTTGTCCGGATTTTAATCCGGTATAAACATCCTGAGGAACCGCACCATACTTCTTGTACATATTGATTACGTCGTGAAGTTCTCCTCCGTCACCCCAGCTGATAGCGCCGTTATTCAAAACATATAATTTTGCCTTATCGTGGTAAGAGTTTCTTGCCGTAAAGATTTCAGCAAGATCCACAGGTTTTTTGCCCATTCTCTGCATTTCAGATTCAAGGAAAGAGTTTCCTGAGTAGCTCCAGCAAGTTCCTGATGAACCCTGGTTCTTTACAGAAGTTGCACCCACATCTTTTAACGTTGTGAACTGAAAATTAGCATTTTGTGATTGGTTGTTTTTTAACTTGTTGATTAAGTCATCTTGGGCAAACATCATACTTCCTGCAGACAAAACAAAAAGTAATGATGCAATTTTGGCATTTTTCATTACTATAAAAAGATTATTTATATTAAGAGTCGTTGATAATAGAGATTTGTTACAGATGGAAAAGTTAAATTTGAAATTAAGAAAAATAAAAAAATTAATAATATAGGCTCATTTATCCCTTTACTCAAAAAAGTTGATCATGTTTCCAACTCTTATAAAAGTTTCTGCATCTATAATAATATAACTCCTGACTATGGAACAAGAATTATTATTGGAATGTCAGCGTAACAACCGCAACGCCCAGCGGAAAGTTTACGAGAAAATGGCGGGCAGGCTTTATTCAGTCTGCAGACGCTATTTGAAAAATGACGAAGACATAGAAGAAGTCTTGGCTGATACATTCTACAAGATCTTCACGAAAATTACCCAGCTCCAGAATGCAGATACATTTGAAGCATGGGCAAGAAAAATTGCTGTAAATGAATGTCTGCAGAAATTAAGATCCAACAAAGGGATGTTTATTTCCCTGGAAGAAAATTTCAATAATCATTCTGAAGGAACTACAGAAAACCTTTCTCTGGAAAAAGATATTCTGAGCTTACTGAATTTTCTCCCGGAAGGCTGCAGAGCCATCTTTAATCTTTTTGCTATTGAAGGATATCCTCATAAGGAAATAGCCACCATGCTTTCCATTAGCGAAGGAACATCAAAATCACAGCTCAATTTTGCACGAAAAAAGCTGCAGGAACTTCTCGTGAATCAAAACATTTAAACTTTTACAACAATGGAAAATAATCATATAGATCAACAATTCAATGAAGCTTCCAAGCTTTCAGAAGAACCAACTGTTTTTCCTGGTTTTGATAAAGTATGGGGAAAAATTGAGGAGAAATTAGATAAAAAAGAAGAGAAAAAGAAAATCATTCCTATCTGGCTGCCCTATGGTATTGCTGCAAGTTTGATGATTGGTTTGGGAGCTTTTTATTTTATGAATAAAAAAAGAGGTTGCAGAACCTTTACAACCTGTAATAGTAGAAAATAAAGTTTCAAACAGTTCTGGTAATAAAGTTGATATTGCAAAAACAGACAGTACCATAAAGGAGAATATCAGAAAAGAAAAGTTGCCTTTATCTGTGCCTGATCCCATAGCATATCAATCTTCAGCAGTTGTGGGAACAGACTCATATAAAACGCATCCCAGCTGTAACATACCGACAGTAAAAGCTCCTGATAAAATAACAGCATCTTTACCCCCAATATATAATGATACCTTAAAAACAAAGGAAATTGATGAAGTTGTTGTCACTGCGTATGGCATTAAAAAGAGTTACAAATCCGTTACAGCCTCTTCAACCGTTATGATTGCTTCTACAGACAAGAATCCTGTACATTCACCGGCAGCCGTTTCTTCACTGGCAGGAAGAGTTGCTGGGATAGAAGTATCAACCGGAATTAAAAAGCATGATGCAATATTAATCAGGGGAACAAGAAGCATGGATGGTCATTCTACAGCCCCTTTATATATTGTTGATGGAATTATATTAGGCAGAGAATCTGGATTTTTAAATGCTCTGGATCCTAAAAAGATAAAAGAATTAAAAGTACTGAAAGGACTCGAAGCTGCTGCCCTGTATGGAAGCAAAGCTAATAACGGAGTTATTGTAATTACCACAAAGGGATTATCTACAGCAGAAATAGAAAAGCTGAAAAAAGTTTCTTCAGAAAGTGAAGAGAAAGTACTAAAAGAACCGGAAGAACCCGAAAAAAAACTTCCCAAAGCAGGCCAGCTTACTGCAGGTGAAATTAACGATTTTTCTAAGTGGGATTATTGGAAAGATATTGCAGTTCCTACTCTGGGTGAGTATAAAAATACATGGAAGTTCTTCCCTGATAAAAGGGTTTCAGTTCAACTTGTGAATAAAGACAGAAAGCCTGTAATAGGGGAAAAAGTAAAATTATTGGATGATAAGAAAAACATTATATGGGAAGCCGTTTCAGATAATCTTGGTAATGTAGAATTATGGATATCCCCTATGACAGGTGATAATTCAGATTCTGAGAAATATTATTTATCCGATGGTTCCGGGCAGATCATCAGCAGTAATCTCAGAACCTTTAAAAATGGACAAAACCTCATTATTTTGGACAAGACCTGCCTGCAAAAACATGTATTGGATCTTGCCTTTGTAGTAGATGCTACCGGTTCTATGGGAGATGAGATTTCTTATCTTCAGTCTGAGCTTTTAGATGTGTTGAAGAAAACAGAAAGACAGCTTAAAAATACAACTGTAAGGTACGGATCAGTTTTCTACAGAGATCAGGGAGATGAATATGTGACCCGAAAATTTGACTTTTCAGATAAGGCAGAAGACCTCGTTGAATTTATTAAAAAACAGAACGCAGGAGGTGGCGGAGATACGCCGGAAGCAGTTGTGGAAGCCCTGAAAGTTTCTGTTGAAGAGTTGAAATGGAGTCACGAAAACTCAGCCAAAATAATGTTTTTGATTCTGGATGCCCCACCACACCATTCAGAACAGAATATAAAGGAACTTTACAGTACAGTAAAGAATGCTGCAAAGAAAGGGATTACCATTATACCACTGGCTGCCAGTGATACAGATAAACAAACAGAATACCTGATGCGTACATTTGCTTTACTCACCAATGGTACCTATACGTTTCTTACAGATGACAGCGGAATAGGAAACAGCCATATCAAACCTACCATAGATTCTTATGAAGTTGAAAAACTGAATGATTTATTATTAAGATTAATCCTTCAGAGAGCCATTTTACCGGAGTGCAGTGCAGGAATTTCAAATGATAATATTAACAAGAAAATGGAAAAAGAAATTGACAGTCAGATTGACAGTAAAACTGTAGTATTCCCAAATCCTACAAAAGGCCTGATGCAGATAAAAACAAGAAAATCAATTGAAGAACTGTTTGTATATGATCTTGCCGGAAAGATTATCATGAGAAAAGAAAAACTGCCGGAAGGTAAAAATTCAATTGATTTAACTTCTTATCCTCAAGGGATTTATCTTGTACGTATTCATACTAATGATCAATGGGAAACATTTAAGGTCATTAAAAATTAACTGTCTGAAAAAAGAAATTTTCCCGGAAATTTCTTTTTTCATATTTTTAAGCATACTAATAACTGATGAAAAAGAATTATTTGCTGTTGCTGCCATTTACGATTACCCTATTACAGGCACAAAATTCACAACTCTATTACTCTGGAAAGTTTTTAACATCTAAAGATAAAGAACAGAACTTTTTAAAGGTTTATAATAAAAACAGTGGTATTTATGAACTGACTGATGAGAAAGGATTTGCCATTATTGCTGCCAAACCTTATGATACTCTCGTGTGGAATCAAGGGAAAAATACCCATATTATTTCTTCTTATGAACTCAGGGAATTAAAAACGATTCTGGAAAATCAGACAGGAAGTAAAAGTGTAGAAAATATTTACAGTAAAGCCTATGACAGTCTTGTTTCAAAAGAGATTAAAGACGATTTCAGTATTGAAAAAACTAAAACCCAACTCAGTAATAGATCGCATTCTTATTTTGATGAAATAAGAAAACTAAAGCAAAAAAATGATACTGTTTATGTTTTAAAAAGGATCAATAAGACAACATTACTGTTTAACGGAAGTTTTACCACATCTTTTGATATTAAAAACAGAAATGCTGTTCCAGGGACTCAAAATAAGTATGTTCAGGGAAGATTAGAAAACGGAAATCTTTTTTGGAAAGGCCCTGAAACGAATGAAATGTTCAGTTTTGGACCAGATATATCAACACTTGGATTTAATGGATTCCCTTATGAGTATGACCAGAATGGAAAACTGATTCCGTGGATTAATGGACTTCAGCGTGCAAAAAGATATGATAATAATCTTTTTAAAACCACAGTGGGTTATAATAATCAATTGAATGTAAATGCTTTTATACAACAGGGTAACAATGAAAAATTCCGTCTTTCACTGAATCTGGGGCAGCAAAAGAACCAGATGTATTTTATTGATCAGTTTGATATTACCAATACCCTTAAAGCAAAACTGAATGCAGATTTGGGTAGATATTACATTAATCTGGCTTTTAATTACGAAGAAAACAAGGCAACCAATACCAATAGAATAGGATTGTTCAACAGAGCCTATCAGAATTCATTGCTTACGCCCATATCTTTTTCAAACGAACAAAATATTTTCCTGAATAACGGTTCACAGAGAAGTTACAGCAAATATGCAGACAATCCTTCTTTTCTTTTTGAGCAGGATAGCAAATACCGCTATAAGAATCGGGACAGGCAGTTGAGTCTTAATGTAGCGAAAGATTGGGGCAGTTTTAAACTGAATATCAGTCAGTCCTACGAGAATATTACTAGCTGGAATCAGGATCAATATCAACCTTCTACTTATGGTTTTATCAACGGAATATCCAATGAAAGGATTCAAAACAACAGTTCCTATCATTCCAATATACAGGGCTCTTATTCATTGGGAGACTATGACTTTAGAAATACTTTCAGCCTGAATTTTATTTTAAACGATAAAAAATCTGATGTTTATAACAGCCTGACCCACCAAAAATATCTCTATCAGAGAACTTCACAGGATCATATTTTTAATTATAATATGAACATCCGCGATTATGATTTTGAAGCAGGGTTTAATCTTGGGAATTCATTTTACATCTCCAATACTTCCCTTAAGAATAATTATTGGCTTCCAAAAGCTAACTTTTATCTGAAGTTCAATGGGATCTTCAATTGGTATAATTACAATTTTAAATTATTGGGAAGTTACACCCAATTAAGCTCCGAGCCGGAAATGACAAGATCCTATGCTCCATATTCTACTACTTTGCTGAACGCAGAAAATTACAATCAATATTTTCCGGTACAGGAAGTAGAAAGTTTCAGAGGTTTGTCCAATATCAATACTAGAGAATGGAAAATTGGAGTCAGGCTGAATCTTGGGTATAAAATAAGTGTAGAAGGAGAATATTTTAATAAAAAGAATAAAGATGATATATTTCCTGTTTTTGAAAACAATCAGTTAAGACTTAAAAATATAGCAGATCATACATACAGCGGGTACGAATTCAATTTTACCTACGAACGTTTGCGTTTGGGATATGATATGTATATCACCAATAAGGTCTCATTCTTTCAATACAAAGATATTGTAGACCGCATTGCTCCCGGATATCAGAACCATGCGGTTTCAGGATTTAAAGATATTTATAAAACACTATCAGAAGGACAGGTTTTGGGTGCTGTGATGGGCAGTTACTTTGAAAGAAATGCAGCCGGACAATTGGTCATTGATGAGTTTGGGTTTCCTAAAAAAGCAGACGGAATGAAAATTATTGCAGATCCTACACCGGATTTTGTAATGAAATTCAATCATAGTTTTGCCTATAAAAATTGGTCCTTAGATATCAATTGGGAATGGAAAAAAGGAGGCCATCTGTGGAACGGAACACAGGCTGTTCTCGATTACTACGGCCGTTCTTATGGCTCAGGAGAAGAAAGGAATATCAAAAATTATATTTTCGAAGGTGTACAGGCCAATGGAGCTGTCAACCAGATTCCTGTTGATTTTTATGATCCCAATCAGAATGTTCTGGAAAACAGATGGTCGAGGTACGGTTATTTAGGAGTAGCTGAAAATTATGTTCAAAAAGCAGATTATGTAAGGATCAATAACATATCCCTTTCCTCAGATTTCCCGATTAACAAGAATAAACAGACTCTCAGACTGACTTTTTATGTAAATAATATCATGCTTTGGCAGGCCAATAAAGGCGTGGATCCTAATCAGAATTTCTACGATTTGAGTAATGGAAGAGGACTGGATTTTTTTAATCTTCCCTCCTTTAAAACATTTGGCTGTATTGTTTCACTTAAATTTTAACTCATGAATCTCAAGTTTATATCCACCTATATCATCCTGATGTGCTTATTATTTTCAGCCTTTTCTGTGAAAGGCCAGCAACCATTTCAGGATTTTGAAAAAGAAAAGACCTACATTCAGACCAATCATGTTTTTTATAAACCTGGAGAGCAGATGTATTTTAAAATATATGTAGTAAAAGGAAGCAATAATTTACCCGTCGAAGAAAGCAGAGTCGTCAATTTTGAAATAACAGATCCTGCAGGAAGTGTTGAGAGAAAATTAAAATACGAAATTACCAATGGATACGCCCGGGGAGACTTCTATTTTGCTGAAGATATGAAAGGAGGTATCTATAAAATCAGAGCTTTTACCAACTGGATGCAGAATGAAGAAGGCAAAAATGCATTTGAGAAAGAAATTACCCTTCAGAAAATTGTATCTCCAAGGATTTTAATGAAGCTGGATTTTCCGAAAAAAGGATATGGACCGGGAGATGAGGTGACCGCAGATTTTTCCATGAGAAGCCTGAGCAGCCTTCCGATCCCTTTTTATGAAGCTGATTTTACGGTAATGCACAACGGAGAAACCATTTCAGAAGGAAAACTCATTACGGATAAAGAAGGCAAAAAATTGTTGACCTTTAAGCTTCCTGAAGTTTTGAAATCCTCTGATGCTCTTTTGAATATCAAAGTGAATTTTGACGGGTTTACAGAATCCATTTCCAGAAATATTCCTATTGTTCTGAATAATCTGGATGTGAAATTCTTACCGGAAGGCGGAACTTTTATCAATGGAATAGAGCAGAATATCGCCTTTAAGATTCTGGATGAGTTTGAAAAGCCTGTAGATGCTGTTCTGGCAGTTTACAATCAGAATCATGAAAAAATAAAAGAAATTTCAGCCTATAATTTCGGAATGGGAAGCTTCCGGTTTACGCCTAAAATAGGAGAAACTTATTATGCAAAAGTGCTGAAGCCTGAAAATGTTACCCAGACTTTTAATCTCCCGGAAGCAAAAAATGAAGGACTGGTTTTAAATATTCGGAATGAAAATAAAAACATGAATTTCACCATCGTTTCTACCCGGGAAAGAACAATTACCCTGCGGGGAAGTTTCCGCGGAAAAGAAGTTTACAGCAAAATAATTACACTGAAAAAAGGAATGAATTCTTTGGAAATTGCAGAAAAGGATTTCCCCACAGGGATCTGCAGATTCACTGTTCTGGAAAATAACATTCCGCTTGCAGAAAGAATTGTTTTTACCAATAAAGTAAACCAGCTGAATATAAAAGTTACTCCTGTAAAGCAACATTATCTGCCAAGAGAAAAAGTAATGCTGAATATTGAAACTACCGATGAAAATAATAAACCTGTTCCCGCCAACCTCGGAGTAAGTGTAGTAGATGATAAGCTATGGACGTATGCTGATGATAAGCAGAATCATATTATTTCCTGGCTTTTGATGGACTCAGAGCTCAAAGGGAAGATTGAAAAGCCTCAGTTTTATTTCGATAAAAAAGAAGAAAAAGCAGATAAAAGCTTAGACCTTGTTATGCTGACAAACGGCTACCGATATTTTGAGCCTGTTCCGGAAATTCTGAAGACCAATAAATACAAATACCTTCCTGAAAAGAAAAATACTATTTATGGTGTGGTAGAAGATGAAAACAAAAAAACAGTGAAAGCTGATGTCTTTCTTTTGGACCCCCATAATAAAAAGATTCTCAAACAGACTGTTGCTGAAAACGGGAAGTTTTATTTTTCAGATTTAAATGCAAATAATTCTTATAAGATTATTGCAAAGTCTTTTCAGCCTAAACATCAGTTGAAAATAAGGATTCTGTCTTATAATCTGGATTTTAATCCTTTAGTAAAACAGAAACTTACCAACATAGACGTAGAAGAAATTGTAAAGGAAGCTGAAAGAAAAGAAGAAATAAAAACAGAAAATAAAAACAATACCAATCAGCTTAACAATGTTGGAAGATCAAAAACGGATACAATCAGTAAAAATAAACGTATTGAAGAAGTAGTGGTGGTAGGCTATGGTGTAAATAAAGATAAAACAGCGGTTGCTTCTACAACAGTAGCATCTGCTATGGAACTTCAAAACTCCAGTGTAACTTCCGTATTGAATGGGAAGGTTGCCGGATTAGTTGTAACTGGTGGCGGGCAGCCGGGTGCAGGAGAACAGATTCATATCAGAGGAACGGCCTCCATTAGCAACAAAAATCCTTTATTCATCGTGGATGGCGTTCCTGTAGAAAACTTTAATACTATCATCAACCCAAATGACATCAACAGCATTACCGTTTTGAAAGATGCTGCTGCTACCGCTATTTACGGAAGCAGAGCTGTGAATGGAGTTATTATCGTGACCTCACTTAAAAACAGAAAATCAGAAATAAGTTTTGATATAACTCCGAAATCTTATTTTGCCATAGAAACCTTGCCATATGGAAGACTTGTTTCATATGCCGGGGCAAGAGAATTTGTATATCCTGAATATAAAACAACCAATACCTCTTACCGTTTTGATTACAGGGAAGCGCTTTACTGGAATCCGGTCGTAGAAACCGATAAAAATGGAAAAGCAAAAGTAGAGTTTTATAATTCAGATGCGAATTCCACTTTCAGAATTATGACAGAAGGAATTGCTGCATCAGGACTTTTGGGAAGAGATGAAACGACTTATGCTGCCCAGAGTCTGATTTCGATAGATACTAAAATTCCTCAATACCTCACGAGAACAGATCAGATGATAATTCCGGTGGTCATTAAAAATAATTCTCCCGAAACGCGTAAAATGACCATGGATGTGATTGTTCCGAACCATGTGAAACTCATCAGTTCTGATAGTCTGATTACTCTGAAACCCCTAGAATCAGGAAGATTATTTGTGAAAATACAGACTGATGAGGTGGTGAATTCCAATATCCAGTTTACCATAAAATCCGGAGAGTTGAGAGAAACGGTGATCCTTCCGTTTAAAGTAGAAGAAAAAGGATTTCTTCATCAATTTTCCATCATTAATAATAAAACAGAAGATCTCAAAATCAATATTCCGGAGTATATCAATGGAAGCCTGTATTCATCCTATTATGTATTTGAAAATACAGCTCTGAAAATGTTTGAAGACATGGAACAACTGAAAAAAGAACCTTACGGATGCTTTGAACAGCTTTCCTCAACAGTATATCCTAACATTTTTATTCTTGATTATTTAAAATCAAGTAAAAAAATAGACACAGCAACTGAAAATCTGGTGATAAAAAACCTGAAAAAAGGCTTCCAGAAGCTGCTGAGTTATAAAAATAAAGACGGAGGTTTCGGATATTTCAGTTCTGCAGAATCAGATGTTGCTCTTTCCGCATTTGCGTTATTGGAATTTACGGAGTTAAAGAAGTATGTGAACCCTGATGCTAAGCTTATCCAGGGACTTTCCTCATTTATTCTGTCGAAAAAGAATGCAAACGGATTATTCGAAGTAAGAAAACCCTATGAGTCTAAAAAAGATTTTTCGGAATATTCATGGTCAAGAAACATGTATGTTATATACGCTTTATCCAAACTTGGGTTTAAAAATGAAATTGAAGATTCCTTCCAGGTAATGCTGAAAAGAGCTTTAGCTGCAAAAGACTCTTATCAGTTGGCTTTGCTTGCCAATGCTGCCGCTCACTTAGGAAAACAAAAGCAATATGATGAGCTGATTCGGATACTGGATCAGCAGTATAAAACGAAGAATATAAAAACTAAAGTCACTTTTACTGGTTCATGGGGAATGTCTGCCGATGCAGAAACACTTTCGTTATACCTTATGGCACTTCAGAAAGATGAGAAACTTAATCAGTTGAAAATCGCTGAAGCGGCTGATCAGCTTATTAATTTCAATGGATATTACGGGTTTGGTTCTACACAGGCTACTACATTGGCGATACAGGCATTGTCTGAATTTTTCTCTAAAAATGAGAAATTGTATGGAACTGAAAAACCGGTTATTAAGATTAACAAAGCGAATACTTATCCTAATATAAGTCTGTCATCAGCATATAAAACAGGGGAAAATGATATCACTATTCATTATCCATCACAAAGAGGACTTCCTTATAAGCTGGAATATCAATATTACACCCTGCAGGCTCCTGAAAGCAAGGATATTCCTCTTACCATGGAGACCAAATTAAAATCAGGAACATTAAAAACAGGAGAGACCAACAGAATGACTATTACCGTCAAAAACAAAATAAACGGTGAGCTGCCAATGACCATTGCAAAGATTGGTATACCAGCAGGACTGACTCTGCAAAATGCCTTACTGAAAGATATGCTTGATAAAAAACAGGTTTCTTACTATGAAATTTTCGACAACTATCTGGTTTTATACTGGGAACATTTCAATGCTGAAGAAACAAAGACCGTTAATCTTGATCTCAAAGTAGAATTTGCCGGAACGTATACAGGAAAATCAAGTAATGTTTACCTCTATTATATGCCGGAAGCAAAATATTGGAATCAAGGCATTACAACCCGTATTGAACCTTAATTTTTATATATTAAAACAGGCATTCTAAGGAGGTCTGTTTTATTTTTAAAATTAAATTTCAAAAATTATTGAAAATTCAAAAAATATAATTACATTTGTTACAGAAATTAAAACAGAACAAGATGCAACTTTCAGAAGCAAAAGAAAAATACATTCAGACCTGGGGAACCTTTGCTACCAATTGGGGAATCAACCGTACGATGGCACAGGTACATGCACTGCTTCTGGCTAGCGGAAAACCTCTTTCTACGGATGAAGTCATGGAACAGCTGGAGATTTCAAGAGGAAATGCCAATATGAACCTTCGTGCTCTGATAGACTGGGGGATCGTGAAAAAAGAATTTGTAAAAGGTGACCGTAAAGAATATTTTGTAGCAGAAAAAGATGTATGGTATCTGTTCAAGCAAATTACCAAAGAAAGAAGAAAAAGAGAAATAGAACCTGTCATTTCGTTTCTTGAAGAATTAAAGAATATTGAGGATAAAGATTCGGAAGAAGCTCAGGAATTTATCAAGCTGATGAATGATTTCAGCTCTGTCACCGGAAAAATCAACAATATCATGGATCTTGCGATAAAAAGTGATGACCACTGGCTGGTAGGGAAGATTACTAATCTGTTGAAATAAAACAAAAGAGGATGAAAATCCTTTTTTATTTCAATTTAATTTTCAAAAATTACTGAAAATTTTAAATAAATAATAATTATGAAAAATTTAATCATTCACTTATTCCTGATTATTTATTTCAGAAGAAAAGGATCACTTTAAATAATACTCCCCATGAAAACATTTCTAAAATACGATTACTTTATCCAATTGATCATTCTCATAGTCTGTATCGTAGGTGCTGTAATGCATTACAAAGACTGGAAGTTTATAGAATTCTACTATGGGGTTGGAGGAGCGCAATTGATAAGTTATCTGATCAGGTTATTTTTTAAACTAAAACAGACATCTGAGTTCAGAGTATATGGATTAACCATCATGCCGGTCTGGATATGTCTGCTTCTGGTTGATCAAAAAATTTATAATGAATTCACAATGGCTCTCATAGGCATATTTCTGCTTCTTTCATTGCTTTATACTCCGATAATGGCCATTCTCTATGTGTATGATTGCTACAACAGTTATGAACCCTATAAATTACGACTATGAAAACGCTCAAAAATCACACCTTGATCTACGACAATGAATGTCCAATGTGTAATCTGTATTCCAAAGGTTTTACAAAATGCGGAATGCTGGATGAAGAGGGAAGAGAAGCCTTTACAGAAATCACATTGAGAAATAAAACCCTGATAGATTTCAACCGGGCAAAGAATGAGATTGCATTGATAGATCATAACAGAAACGAAGTTGTATATGGATTAGACAGTCTGCTTCTCATCATTGGAAATTCTTTTCCATTGTTAGAGAAAACAGCAAGAATGAAGCCTTTGTATTGGTTTTTGAAAAAGTTGTATTCCTTAATTTCTTATAACCGGAAACAGATTATTCCTTCTCAAAAAGACCATACAGAACGATCCTGTGTACCGGATTTTAACCTGAAATGCAGAGTTGCATACATCGGTTTTGTTGTTATTTTTTCGGCATATATCTTAAGTGTATTTTCTGGTAAACTGAACTTGAATTTAGAGAGAAATTTCGTGAGAGAATTTGCCGTTTGTCTTGGCCAGATCCTTTGGCAGACTATCTTTTTAAAAACTTATCTCAAAGATAAAATCTGGGATTATCTCGGAAATATGATGACTGTTTCTTTAATCGGAACTTTACTGTTAATTCCTGCGCTGATAATCAGTTTTACTCCTGTTTTTTATATGATATATTTTGGAATTGTCATATTGATCATGTTTCTGGAACATATAAGGAGATGCCGCATACTAAAGTTGAATTTTCTTCCGACCATTTCATGGATATTATTTAGAATAACAGCATTAGTAATAATTATTCTGTCAACTATATAAATTAAAATGTAATCGCTAAAACCTATTAAAAAATGTCAACCATCTATTTAAATACAGTCATCAAAGCAGATATTCACTATGTTTTTGATCTGGCAAGAAATATCGATCTCCATCAGCAATCCACTTCTATATCTCATGAAAAAGTCATTGCAGGACGTACTTCAGGACTGATTGAAAAAAATGAAACCGTAACCTGGCGGGCAAAACATATGGGAGTCTATCAAAATCTCACTACAAAAATTGTCAGCATGGAAAAACCGTTTCAGTTTATTGATGTCATGCAGAAAGGAGCATTCAAATCTATGCGTCACCGACATATTTTTAAATCTGTAAACGGAAATACGTTGATGACAGATATTTTCGAATTTGAATCTCCGTTGGGCATTATTGGAAAGTTATTTAATGCTGTTTTCCTCAGAACGTATCTCAAAAACTTTCTGATCCGAAGAAATGAAATGATCAAAACCATTGCAGAATCTTCTGTCCGTGACGGAATTGCGATTTTTTAACCTAAAAAACAGAGTGATGAACTTTTTAAAAGCAGAATGGCGAAAACTGGCCATCATCAATTACGAGATCAATCCTGAAGTTTTGCAGCCTTACCTTCCAAAAGGAACTGAACTCGATTTTTATAAAGGCAAATGCTACGTAAGTCTGGTGGGATTTATGTTTTTAAATACCAGACTTTTGGGTTTACCGATCCCTTTTCACCGCAATTTTGAGGAAGTGAATCTAAGATTTTATGTAAAGAAAAAAGAAAACGGAATCTGGAAAAGAGGAGTGGTGTTTATCAAAGAAATTGTTCCAAAACCTGCTTTAAGTCTGGTGGCCAATTCCATATATAAAGAAAATTATCATACCATGCCGATGAAAAATCAGATTGATGAAAAAGGAGATGAACTCCAGATCCGGTATTCATGGAAAGATAAAAGCTGGCATTCTATCCAGATTACAGCCGAAAATACTGCAAAACCACTGGAAGAAAACTCAGAATTTGAATTTATCACAGAACATTATTTTGGCTTTACAAAAAAAGAAAACACAACTTCCGAATATCAAGTCTGTCATCCGAAATGGGAATGCTATACTGTAAAAGAATATGAATTAAAAGTAGATTTTCAAAAGATCTATGGAAATGATTTTGAATGCCTGAATCATCAGAAACCTATTTCCGTAATGCTTGCCGAAGGCTCAGAAATTCAGGTCAAAACAAAGAAATACATCAGCTGAAAAATGAAGAGATTAAAACATCTTGTCTATTCATAAAAATCTGTGAAAATCTGTGCATTCTGTGGTAAAAAAAACACTCTCCAATAATAGTTGTGACAAATTATTTTAAACACAAATATCACCAATATTTTCACAAATATGCACAAGGAAAATACAACATAATCATCTGTGAAAATCTGTGAAATCTGTGGGAAAACCTTAAACATTGAACTCCAAACTTTAAACCTTAAAAAATGAAAATAATCATAGCCGGAGGCACCGGATTTCTCGGCGAAAACTTAGAAAAACACTTTACAGAAAAAGGAAATCAAGTTTATATCCTTACTCGCAATCCCCAACATAAAAATGAAATCCTTTGGGATGCCCAAACGATAGGTGAATGGAAAAATTACCTCGAAAAAGCAGATGTTCTCATCAACCTGACAGGAAAATCTGTGGACTGCCGCTATAACGAGAAAAATAAAAATGAAATCTACTCCTCAAGAATCGAGAGCACAAGAATATTACAGAAAGCAATAGATCAATGCTCTGATAAGCCAAAAATTTGGCTGAATGCCAGTTCGGCAACTATTTATGTTCATTCTGAAAAACATATCAATACAGAAGAAAACGGAATTATCGGTGACGATTTTTCTATGAATATCTGCAAAAGCTGGGAGACAGAATTTTTTAAAGTTGAAAATGAAGAAATACGAAAAGTTGCCCTCCGGACTTCTATTGTTATGGGAAAAAATGGTGGAGCTTTTCCAAAACTGAAAATGATTACAAAACTGGGCCTGGGAGGAAAGCAGGGAAGAGGCACTCAGATGGTAAGCTGGATCCATATTGAAGATTTTTGTAAAGCAGTGGACTGGATTATTCGGCACGAGACTCTTTCAGGAACAGTGAATATAACCGCACCGGCTCCTCTTTCCAATCAAAACATGATGAGAAAACTGAGAAATAAAATGAAAATGCCTTTTGGACTCAATGCTCCTGTCTGGCAGCTGGAAATTGCATCTCTATTCATGAAAACAGAAACCGAATTACTCCTAAAAAGCAGAAATGTGTATCCTGAAAAACTTATAAAAAGCGGATTTAAGTTTTTATATCCCGAATTTGATGAAGCGATTCTTAATCTCTTGGAATCCTAATGTTTGCGGGTTTCCCAAAGGATAATTAAATTAGCGAAAAACTATTCCATATGCTGGTTATATCCAAAATAAAATCCTTTTTTCTTTCATCCTTTTTAATAAGTTCAATCGCTTTTTCACAAGTTCATAATGTATCAGAAGGCTATCAGAAGCCCACAGACCCGTTGGTAGTCCAGAATCTGGAGCAATGGCAGGATATGAAATTCGGGCTGTTTATGCATTGGGGAACCTATAGCCAGTGGGGAATTGTTGAAAGCTGGAGCTTATGCCCGGAAGATGAATCATGGACACAGAGAAAACCTGAACATGGAAAATCTTACTACGAATATGTGAAGAATTATGAAAATCTTCAGACAACTTTCAATCCAACCCAGTTCAATCCTCAGAAATGGGCGGATGCCGTAAAAAAGGCTGGAATGAAATATGTGGTTTTTACCACCAAGCATCATGATGGTTTTGCCATGTTTGATACCCGGCAGTCAGATTATAAAATCACTTCTTCCAAAACCCCTTTTTCAAAAAATCCAAAATCTGATGTGACGAAAGAAATTTTCAATACGTTCAGAAAGGAAGGCTTTAAAATCGGAGCCTATTTTTCTAAGCCAGACTGGCATTCCGATGATTATTGGTGGTCTTATTTTCCACCCAAAGACAGAAATGTCAATTATGATCCAAGGAAATATCCGGAAAGATGGGAGAACTTTAAAAAGTTCACCTTCAATCAGCTGAATGAAATTACTTCCCGTTATGGGAAAATAGATATTCTTTGGTTAGACGGCGGTTGGGTACGCCCTTTTCACACCATAGACCCGAAAGTAGAATGGCAGCGCACCATCAAAGTAGAACAGGACATTGATATGGACAAAATAGGAACAATGGCGAGAAAAAATCAGCCGGGAATAATCATTGTAGACCGCACCGTTCCGGGAAAATGGGAAAACTATGTCACTCCTGAGCAGGCAGTTCCGGAACATGCTCTTTCCATTCCCTGGGAAAGCTGCATCACCATGGGAGATTCTTTTTCTTACGTTCCCAATGATAACTATAAGACCTCCCAGAAGATCATTGAAACCCTGGTAAAAATCATTTCAAGAGGTGGAAATTACCTCATGAATATTGCACCCGGACCTAACGGAGATTATGATGCCATTGTATACGAAAGATTACAGCAAATTTCCGGCTGGATGGAAAAAAATCAGTCCGCTGTTTTTGCAACCAGAAGCATTGCGCCTTATCACGACGGAAATTTTTATTATACACAAAGCAAAGATGGAAAAACAGTGAATATTTTTCACTTGGATGAAAAAACAAATTATGAATCTCCATCAACGTTAAGTTTTACAATTCCTGATCATTTTAAACCAAAATCTTTGAAAGTTTTAGGCTTGTCAAACAAAATTCAATGGAAAAAATCAGGGAATTCAATTGAAATTAATTTGCCGAAAGAAAGATCTCAGTTAAAATATTCAACTGTAATTCAAATCGTTCAATAATGAGATGCATTTGTTTTAAACTTGCTGGAGTCGCATTATTGTTGAATGTTGTGATTACTTTTGCCCAAAAACCTCTATATAAAGATCCCAAACAACCCATCGAAGCCAGAGTTCAGGATCTGTTGAAGAGAATGACTCCGGAGGAGAAGTTCTGGCAGTGTTTTATGATTCCCGGAGATCTGGATAACGTTCCGAAAGGACAATATTCCCACGGAATTTTCGGATTGCAGGTAAGCGCAGGAAATCAGGGAGGCGGAGCCGCAGGACAGCTGCTGAAATACAATGCCAGTGAAGATGCAGAGATACTTGTGAAAAAGATCAACACCATTCAGAAATATTTCGTAGAAGAATCAAGGCTGGGAATTCCCATTATTCCTTTTGATGAAGCGTTACACGGATTGGTTCGGGAAGGTGCTACCGCTTTTCCGCAGGCAATAGGTCTGGCTGCTACTTTCAATCCTGAATTAATGAACAGGATTTCAACAGCAATTGCCAGAGAATCAAAATTAAGAGGAATCCGTCAGATTCTGACACCAGTGGTCAACCTTGCAAATGACGTGAGATGGGGAAGAACAGAAGAAACCTACGGTGAAGATCCGTTTCTGACCTCCGTAATGGGAGTCAGCTTTGTCACTTCGTTTGAAAATATGGGAATTATTACCACGCCTAAACACTTTTTAGCCAATGTAGGAGAAGGTGGAAGAGATTCATACCCGATTCATTGGAGCAAAAGATATCTGGAAGAAACTCATTTGATTCCTTTTCACAACGCTTTTACAAAAGGAAAAAGCCGTTCTGTGATGACTTCTTATAATTTGCTTGATGGAAGACCGTCAACCGCCAATCATTGGCTGTTAACTGAAAAATTAAAAAAAGACTGGGATTTCAAAGGCTTTGTCATTAGTGATGCCAGTGCAGTGGGTGGAGCAAATGTTCTGCATTTTACGGCAAAAGATTATGATGATGCCTCTGCACAGGCTATCAATGCCGGACTTGATGTCATTTTTCAGACAGAATATAAACATTATCAACTCTTTATTCCTCCGTTCTTAGATGGAAGAATTTCTAAAGAAAGAATAGACGATGCCGTCTCAAGAGTATTGAGAGCCAAATTTGAACTTGGACTATTCGAAAATCCCTATGTTTCTGCTAAGGAAATTGAAGAATTAAAAAAACTAAATCATAAACCTTTGGCAGAAAAAGCAGCTGCAGAATCTTTTGTTTTGCTTCAGAATAATAATCATACACTTCCTGTTCCTGAAAATGTTAAAAAAATTCTTGTAGTGGGAACAGATGCTGTGGATGCAAGATTAGGTGGTTACTCAGGGCCTGGAAACAAAAAAATAAATATTCTGGATGGTCTTAAAAATTATGTAAAAAATACAGATACTGAAGTTGTGTATTCAAGAGGAATTGACTGGAATGTAAAAGACTTCACCACAATTTCAAATGAATATTTATCTTCTGAAAATAAAAAGGGATTAACAGGATATTATTTCGTTAATCCCGATTTAAAAGGTAATCCAGCTTTTGGAAGGCAGGATGAAAACCTCAGTTTCAAATGGACTTTATACTCTCCCGATCCGGAAAAACTGCAGCCTGATCATTATAGTATTCGTTGGACAGGAAAACTGGAAGCCCCGGATTCCGGGAAATATTTGATAGGCTTGCGTGGAAATGATGGTTTCAGGCTATACCTGGATGGGAAATTAATGATTGATCAATGGGAAAAGCTTAGCTATTCTACAAAATCAACACCTGTGGACTTTATAAAAGGAAAGAAATATGATCTTAAGATTGAATTTCATGAAAATCGTGGAGAAGCCAATCTGGAACTGATCTGGAACTATGGTTTGTACGATTATCAGAAAGATTTTAACGAAGCTTTAGATCTTGCCCAAAAAGCAGATTACATTCTTGTAACAGCCGGAATTCATGAAGGCGAATTTCAGGACCGCGCATCACTGAGTTTGCCCGGAAATCAGGAAGCGTTTATTCATGAAGTTTCAAAATTAAATAAGCCAATTACCGTTCTTTTAGTAGGCGGATCGGCCATTAAGACAACAGCATGGAAAGATAAAGTAGGAGCGATCTTAGACATTTGGTATCCGGGAGAAGAAGGCGGAAATGCCGTTGCAAAAACACTTTTTGGCGCAGAGAATCCTTCAGGAAAATTACCTGTAACATTTCCTGCTGAAGAAGGGCAGCTTCCTTTAACTTATAATCATCATCCAACAGGAAGAGGAAATGACTATTATGATCTGAGTGGTGAGCCATTGTATCCGTTTGGTTTCGGATTAAGTTATACCACTTTTGAAATTTCTGATCTGCAGCTGAACAAGGCTCAGTATTCAGAAAACGAAACCATTGTGGCTAAAGTCAATGTGAAAAATACAGGGTCAAAAGCGGGGAATGAAGTGGTTCAGCTGTATGTAAAAGACATACTTGCTTCCGTTTCCAGACCTGTAATTGAGCTCAAAGGATTTCAGAAAGTAGAACTGCAGCCCGGGGAATCAAAATCTGTTACTATTGAAGTTCCCATAAAGCACTTACAGTTTCTGAATGAAAAAATGAAATGGGCTGTAGAAAAAGGAATCTACAGGATCATGGTTGGTAACTCATCCAGGAATCTTACACTAAAACAAAATATTGAAGTTTTATAACAAAAAAAGAGCAGAAATTTCTGCTCTTTTTGTATATCTTTATAATATTAGTATTTTCTCGCCAATAGGACATTCAATAAGAATGTTCCCGCCCAGTTACTGTTATTGGTTCCGTTTGTACCGATAAAGTCTACACGGGCTACAGATACCGTAAGTCTGGTTCTGCCTGCTGTACCGTTATTAGCCAGGCTTACAAATGATGCGGTAAACACATCGGGAAAACTTGAGTTATTTCCCGCAGTAAGAATAGGATACATATTCGTAACATTAAATGGAGTTCCCTGGTATTCATAAACAAGCGTCATTCTGCTTGTGTTGGAGTAGGAAGCAGTATGAGCCCGGTCCACAGATGTTTTACTCACGATCCACCATCTGTCAGCTGCAGTACCTGAATCATAGCCTGAATTAGTATGATTGGTCCAGTCTGCAGTAGCTGAAATTCCAAGCGCATGAGGAGGAATAAAAAGCTGCGTACCATAAATCTCTACGTTGCTCGGTTTTGGAAGCACTGTAAAAGATAAATCCCACGTTCCTCCGGAAGTATTGCTGTTGTTGACTACTTCAGCATATGCTCCTGTAGGAATTACAAAAGAGGAAACCGGTGTGTTATCTATTCTTAAAGTATTTCCACTGGAAGCCTGTAATGTAATGGCATTCGGAGAAATGTTTTTAATCTTATAAATTCTTCCGGTAAAACTGGTTGTTCCGGTTCCGATTACAGGTAGGGTGAAAGTGGCATCAGCCGTTCCGTTATAAGTGATGTAATGATCAGTAGCCAGGATATTATAGCTTGTAGCAGTTATCTGAGTATAGCCCGCCCTTAACGAACCATTTACGGCAAGGGTACTGTTGGGTGTGGTTGTGTTAATACCTACTTGGGCATTTAAGGGAACAGCTCCGAATAAAACGATAAAGATGTATTTTTTCATATAATGAAAAGTTAATTTATACAAAGATAAAAAAAACAACCAAAATGAATATTTAAAGCGGATTTTAGGAAAAATCACTTTTATTGGAAGTAGGTATTTTTGATAATTACTTAAATCAATTTGAAGGGAACCTCCAAATCTTCAGTAAGATAATAGCTGGAACACAGTCGGTGATAACCATCGTTCATTTTGTACTCTAACTAATAATATAGGAGACGGATTTTTATTTTTTTCAACCTTTTTCAGATTTTCTTTCACATGAATATTAGTTTCCGGAAGCAGGGTAAGTTTACTGGCTCTTAAAATATCTTCCGACTTCTTTGGTAGAAGCAGTCTTTAATTTTTTTCCGCAGAAGTCTTCATAAGTACTTCTTTAAAAAGAGCCATAAATGTATTAAAAATAGATTTTATAACATAAAAAGAACAGAAATTTCTGTTCTTTTTATGTTTATTCTTGAAAATATTAATATTTTCTGGCTAACAAAACATTCAGTAAGAATGTTCCTGCCCAGTTACCATTATTGGAGCCATTACTACCTATAAGATCCACACGGGCCACAGATACCGTAAGTCTGGTTTTACCACCATTACCATTATTGTCAAGACTTACAAAAGATCCTGTAAATACATCTGGAAAACTTGAGTTATTTCCTGGTGTGAGAATAGGATACATATTGGTGACATTGAAAGGAGTATCCTGATATTCGTAGACAATGGTCATTCTGCTTGCATTGGAATAGGTAGAAGTATGAGTTCCATCTACAGATGTTTTACTCACCACCCACCATCTGTCCTTTCCTGAGCCGGTATCATAGGCTGTATTAGAATGATTGGTCCAGTCAGAAATAGCTGATGCTCCTAATGCATGAGGAGGAATGGAAAGCTGAGTACCATAAATTTCTACGTTACTCGGCTTAGGAAGAACTGTAAAAGATAAATCCCATGTTCCTCCGCTCGTATTACTGTTGTTGACTACTTCAGCATAAGCCCCTGTAGGAATGACAAAAGAAGCAGTCGGTGTATTGTCAATTCTTAAGGTATTACCACTGGAAGCCTTGAGAGTAATTGCATTCGCAGAGATATTTTTAATCTTATAAATTCTTCCGGTATAACTTGCAGTTCCCGTTCCTATGACAGGAAGAGTAAATGTAGCATCAGCTGTTCCATTATAAGTAATGTAATGATCAGTTGAAAGAATATTATAACTTGTGTCCGTGATCTGGGTATATCCGGCTCTTAATGAGCCGTTGATAGCGAGAGTACTGTTAGGATTTGGGGTGTTAATCCCAACCTGTCCCATTAAGGGTAAAGCCCCCAATAAAGGGATCAAAATATATTTTTTCATATTGCGATGTTTTTATACAAATGTAAAAAAAAATATATAAAATTCACTAAATATTGAATAATTGCTATGCATATAATACAATATTTAGTGATATAAAATGAGTGATTAATCTTAAAGCAATCGGCAGAGTATTTCAAGTTATTAACTTATTCCTTTAATTAATACACGAGATTAATGATTAACAAAGGTTTTCTTATTGATAGACTTTCGACCGGCTCAGGTTGAAAACACCAATACCATCCCAAATTTTTAAGCATTGTCAGGCTGAGCCTGTCGAATCTATTATTACTCAAAGGGATAGGTTAATCAAGTTATGAAGTAAGATAATATCTGCAGGATAGGCGGTGATAAACACCTGCAATAATAAATGTTGGCAGAAATTTTTCAGATTTTATTGTATATAAATCTTGGTATGATATATGCAAGATTTATTGTGAACCGGAATGAATTTCATTAAATAATATCGAATTAATTGAAACCATTCAAAAATAGGAACATTATGAAAAAGTTATTAATTTCAACAGTATTGTTATTAGGTTTATCTATGAATGTTTCAGCTCAGAAACATCCAGCACCGCCTCCACATCCTTCAAAAAGTGAGTTGGTAAATATTAAAATGCAGGAACTTACCAAAAAATACAATACTGAGAAAAAACTGATCCTTAATCACCCGCTTGCTACCAAAAAGATGAAAAGAGATCAGATGAAAGCTCTGAATGAAAGATATGCGGCTGAAAAACGATTACTTAAACAGGCAAAATAATACAGTATTTTTGCGGTTATTAAAATTTGAAAAGCCGTTTTTTATACTTTAAGTTTTGATGAGTTTTCAGTATAAGACAAAATTTATTGAAAGAGAATGCGTATTGTATTCTCTTTCTTTGTTTAAAATTGAATAAAAATAGCTTTATTAATGCATTTTAAGATCAGTTTGCAGAAACATTAAACATCCAATATTTTTCCTTAAATTCGCATAAAAATTTTTAAAGTAATGAATTACGATATTATTGTCATTGGAAGTGGTCCTGGTGGATATGTTACTGCGATCAGAGCAGCGCAATTAGGTTTCAAAACCGCAATTATCGAGAAAGAAAATTTAGGAGGAATCTGCCTTAACTGGGGATGTATTCCAACTAAAGCTTTATTGAAATCTGCTCAGGTTTTTCATTATATCAACCACGCTGAAGATTATGGTTTGAATAAAGTGGAGGCAAGCTTTGAATTCCCGAATGTAATTCAGAGAAGCCGTGGTGTTGCCAGCAAAATGAGCAAAGGAATCGAATTCTTGATGAAAAAGAATAAGATTGACGTAATTCTTGGTACTGCAAAAGTACAGAAAGGTAAAAAAGTTTCTGTTACAGATAAAGAGGGAAAAGTAACCGAATATACAGGTACTCATATCATTATCGCTACAGGAGCCCGTTCAAGAGAATTACCAAACTTACCGCAGGATGGTAAAAAAGTAATCGGATACAGACAGGCATTATCTCTTCCTGAGCAGCCAAAATCTATGATCGTTGTAGGTTCTGGAGCTATCGGGGTAGAATTTGC
Organism: Chryseobacterium sp. RU33C; assembly: GCF_900156015.1. NCBI lineage: Bacteria > Pseudomonadati > Bacteroidota > Flavobacteriia > Flavobacteriales > Weeksellaceae > Chryseobacterium > Chryseobacterium sp. RU33C. The sequence goes on from NZ_FTMT01000006.1 coordinate 125,895, forward strand.
TGACTTCTATAACACAATGGGAACTAAAGTTACTGTTGTTGAATTTATGCCAAACATCGTACCTGTAGAAGACGAAGAAATCTCTAAACACCTAGAGAAATCTCTGAAAAAGACAGGAATCGAGATCATGACAAACGCTTCTGTAGAAAGTGTTGATACAACTGGTGAAGGAGTAAAAGCTACTGTGAAAACAGCTAACGGAAACATTACTCTTGAAGCTGATATCTTATTATCTGCTGTAGGTATTGCTGCTAATATCGAGAACATCGGTTTAGAAGAGGTTGGAATCCAGACAGATAAAGGAAGAGTATTAGTGAACGAATGGTATGAAACTTCAGTACCTGGTTACTATGCCATCGGAGATATCATCCCAACTCAGGCGTTGGCTCACGTAGCTTCTGCAGAAGGAATCACTTGTGTTGAGAAAATCAAAGGAATGCACGTTGAAAAAATCGACTATGGCAATATCCCGGGATGTACTTACTGCCACCCCGAAGTAGCTTCTGTAGGTCTTACTGAAAAGCAGGCTAAAGAAAAAGGATATGAAATTAAAGTAGGTAAATTCCCTCTTTCTGCAAGTGGTAAAGCTACTGCAAACGGAAACACAGACGGATTTATCAAAGTGATTTTCGATGCTAAATACGGTGAGTGGTTAGGATGCCACATGATTGGTGAAGGAGTAACAGATATGGTTGCTGAAGCTGTTGTTGCCAGAAAATTAGAAACTACAGGTCACGAGATCATCAAATCTATCCACCCGCACCCAACAGTTTCTGAAGCGATTATGGAAGCTGCTGCAGCGGCTTACGGTGAGGTGATTCACATTTAATCAATTAATTTAGATATATAAAAGCTCAGATTTTTCTGGGCTTTTTTAATAATTAACCATGAAGAAAGTATTTTTTTATTAGCAATCCTTTGTTTTGCCTTCATTTTTTCTCAAGAAAAAGAAAACAAAAGGTATTTTCCAACAGAATATGTTTTAAAAAATTCCGGAGATACTCTAAGGGCTAGGGTGAGAAATACGGGTATGTATAACAATAAAAAATATTCATTTGCCACTGTTTTATTTAAAATGAAAATGATGGATGAAAAAGGGAATACAACTTAGGTTCCCATTAATGAAGTAAGATATATTAAAATTTTGGATGAGAATAAGCAGAAGCATGAATATTTTGCATCAACAGATAAATTTCTTAAAGAGAAAGGACTGGTTGAAGTAGTTTATGAGGGAAAGAATATAAATTGGTATAAAGCCTTTAATAACTCTATTCTTTCACCAGGTATTCAAATTTTGAATTATTTGGTTGATAAGGATAAAAATATTCTTTATGAAGAGAGTCTTTTAGATAATTTCAGCCGGAATTTAAAGAAGCTATTTAAAGATGATTTGGACTTGACAGAAAAACTAAAGCAAGCCAAAACAGAGAAAGATTATCTTGAGCTTCTACAATTGTATGATACTAAACTAGAATAAGATAAATATAAAATACAGATTATATGTATTTTTTTAAATTAAAGAAAAATAACCTAACAGGTTTCAAAAACCTGTTAGGTTTATTCTCTGTTTTTCTTAAGAGATTTCTGATGAAATTGTTAGCTTAAAATTTTTAAAACCTATTAGGTTTAATGCACATCTAATTGATAAGAATAGAAATGAGCTTCAGTATTAATCATACAACCACAGATGAAAATCTGTGGTTTTTTATGGAAAATGATTACTGTTTATACCATATTCACGTCAGAAAATATAATAAATAACCCAGTAACGCTCCTCCGATAACCACAAAAGCACTGTTTAGTTTTTTAAAAACGAACAGGATAGCTATACTGACGCAGGCAATAAGAGTTGTTTTCCAGTCGGTAATGCTGTCAATTCCCATAGTGATGCATACAGAAATAATGAGAGCTATTGAGGCCACATTTACACCATTAAGAAAAGAAGAAAATGTTGAAGAATTTCTCATTTTATTGACGAAAGGACCTGTTAAAGCAACCAATATGAAAGAAGGAAGGAATATAGCTAACGTAGATACCAGAGCTCCCGAAATCCCATTGATCTGGTATCCGATAAATGTCACTGAAGAAAACACCGGACCCGGTGTAAACTGGCCTACAGCGATAGCATCTATGAGTTCCTGGCGTGTAATAATTCCTTTGGAAACAAGCTCTGTATTCAGAAAGGCGAATAAAACATATCCGCTGCCGTATAATATGGCGCCCACCTTCAGAAAGATCCAGAATAATTTTAAATTGAGAAGAGAATAAACATCGGATAGTAAAAACTGCAGCGGCCCAATAAAAATTAAATTGTTCAGTCTTTTTACATTGTTTTTTTGCAGATAATCTATTATCAATAGTAGCAGACCGGCTCCGAACATTAATCCTATTTCATTGATTTTAAAAAAAGAACATATGAGAACAATTACACCAACAGCTGCTAATCGGAAAGTTTTTACTGATTTTTTTGCCAATGGGAATACAGCGCCTAAAATAATAGCTATAATAGCAGGCTTTATTCCATAAATGAAAGGATATATTTCGGGAAGCTGGCCATATTTTTTGTACAGCCATGCAAAAGTACCGGTAATAATAACGGCGGGAAGGATAAAACAAAGCCCCGCAACAATAAGCCCTTTCCAGCCTGCTCTTTCACGCCCTATATGAATTGCCATTTCAGTACTGTTAGGACCTGGAATGATATTGGTAGCTCCAATAAGATCCAGAAATTCCTGATCTGTCAGCCACTTTTTTTCAACTACTACTTCTTTTTGCATCATAGCGATATGGGCAACCGGACCTCCAAATCCAATGATTCCCAGCTTCAGAAATAATTTGGCAAGGTCTTTTAAGTCATTACTATTGTTCACTTTAATTTAAACTATTGTTTTACAAGGATCATTTATTATAAATTGATTTGATAAAAGTAAAAAACTATGGTATATATTTAATATCTGCATGATCATTTTTACATTAATTTTTGAGAAGTATGAGCTTTAATAGCAGATTGAAGGTCAGACTGCTTAAGGAGTTAAAACTGTGTTGATTGAATTTTGATATCATTACAGCAGATTTTATTAAAATAATTTTAAAATCAGCATATTTATAAAAATTAACTTAATTATTTCAGACTGTTTTCTTACATTTATTCAATGAATTTTGAGAGAGTAGGACTTGTTTTATCAGGAGGCGGTACCAAAGGAATCGCTCATGCAGGAGTATTAAAATTCTTACAGGAAAAAGGGATTGAGATAGATATCCTTTCCTGCTGCAGTGCGGGATCTATCGTAGGATGTCTGCACGCTGTCGGAAAAACTCCGGACGAAATCCTGGAATTCTTCAATTCTGTGTATTTTTTCAATTGGAAACACTTCACATTCAATCAGCCGGGATTGGTTTCTTCAGTGATCTTCAGGAATTATCTGAAACCTATTTTTCAGGAAATGAAATTAGGTGATCTTGATATCGAAGTGAAGATTGTAGCAACTGAATTAGTTGCCGGAACCCAGAAGATTTTTGATAAAGATTTTGAAATCGTAGATGCTATTATTGCGTCATGCTCTATTCCTGGTATAACCACTCCTTACATCATTGGAGATGAAATGTATTGTGACGGAGGAGTATTGAATAATTTTCCAGCGGACATTATCAGAGAAGATTGTGATAAATTAATTGGTGTTTTTGTATCACCACCCAATGAAGCTAAAATTAAAGATCTGAACTCTATCAAAGCAATTGTTTCCCGATCTTATGACCTTCTTTCCTACAGGATTGAAAAAATAAAATTTGATTATTGTGACTGGTTCATATCTTCCCAGAAATTATCTTCCTACGGAACTTTTGAACGAAGAAAAGACCGACTGGAGGAAATTTTCAATATCGGTTACAGAGCAGCTAAAGAAAGCTACGAAGAAAGCTCCCTTTTTACAGAATTAAAACAATCCGGAACATAAAACAATCCCGCATATATAATTTGATGCAGGATCTTTATTGTATAAGAGAGTTGGAAAGACTGTAGATTCTAAAAATGAGACTATCAACTTCCAGCCTCTCTCTTCCATCTTCCAGCCTATATACTCTTAATTTTTCACCACATAGCCATCCTGGCGAACGATTTCATGATCATTAGCATCATTTACAACCAAGGTGTAAGGCGCTTTTTTCGGAGAATCTGTAAGGTAATTTCTCCAGATCTGATAGCTGTGTCCTTCATTGCTGAATTCGATATAATAATTTCCTCCTGTACCATCAGGGATCAGTTCACCATCGCTGATGATCATACTTGGCTTAGCGGTGATCTTTGCATTGGCATTCCAGGATTGGTAAAGGTACTTGCCATTCGGCTGCTTGTCTATTCTGATCTTGAATTTTTTGGTTTTGATAATAACAGTCTTCGGGACCTGCTGAAGGATAGAAGAGGTTATAAAACCTTCTGTTTTTAGAGTAGGAACTTCTTTGGCATAAACGAAAGAAAACTGGACTAAGCAGAAAGTTCCTAATAAAATATGCTTTATCATATTGAGTGGTTATTGGTTAATATTTCAGACTCTATCAAATATGAAGCCATTTTTCATTAACGAGAAGACTTATCGTTCTGAAAAAGAAGTTCTTAAGACTTTTGTATAGACGCTCTTAAAAATAATGATTTTGATTTTCAGTTAATTATCATTTTGTTTGTGAAATATTATCAAATTCTGAAACAACTGAATACTTTTCTTATGTACATTTGTACCATCAAAGGATCTCGTTCCTTTATTATCAAAATGGAACTCATTAATTTTAAGTTTTTCGTATTAAAAGTATCAGAAATCATCTTCACGATTTTTAATACATCTCCTCCCTCAATTTCTTAATTTTTTCGAAAGAATTATTATATAATTCGTACTCTGCTTTTTCATATTCTGAAGGATCAGAGCGCAATCCCTGTTTTCAAATTTAATCAAAAAAACAAAAAACAAATTATGGAATTAGCTTTTCATGGCTGGATGGTTCCGGCTGTAATGGCACTTTTGTGCATATTTTTTTACAAATTCATTTTAAGAATTTTTTTTGGATTGATCATTGTTCCCCAGGACAAAATAGGATTGGTTACCAAAAAATTTGTGCTGGTAGGAAAGCAGGAGCTTCCGGAAGGAAGAATTATCGCAACCAACGGTGAAGCAGGTTTTCAGGCTCAGACATTAGCTCCGGGAGTCTATTTTGGAAAATGGATCTGGCAATATTCTATCGACTTTCAACCTTTTACAGTAATCCCGACCGGCAAAATAGGGTTGTTGCTTGCAAAAGATGGTATAGAACTGGAAACAGGAAGGATTTTAGCCAGAAAAGTAGACTGTGATTCTTTTCAGGACGCCGAAGCTTTTTTAAAAAACGGAGGAAGAAAAGGCCGTCAGACTGCGATTATTGCACCGGGTTCTTACAGAATCAATACGCTGCTGTTTGAAATAGAATTAACGGATATGACCCAAATTCCTGACAATGCAGTCGGAATTATCACCACAATGGAAGGAAGTCCTTTGGAAGAAGGTCAGATTGCGGGTAAAATTATCAATGATCATAATAAGTTCCAGGATGTTGATACTTTTTTAAATAACGGAGGATATAAAGGACTTCAGGAACAGGTAATCCTGGCAGGTTCTTATTTTCTGAATCCCTGGTTTACCAAAGTGGAAATGGTAAAAATGACGGAAATTCCGATTGGTCATGTTGGCGTAATCATCAGCTATGTAGGAGAAGACGGAAAAGATTTAAGCGGGGTTGATTTTAAACATGGAAATATTGTAGAAAAAGGTCATAAAGGTGTTTGGGCGGAACCCATTGGCCCCGGAAAATATCCTATCAATCCTTATATTATGAAGGTTGAGCTTGTTCCTACTACCAATTTAGTCTTGAACTGGGCTTATGAAAGAAGCGAATCTCACCAACTTGATAAAAATCTTTCAACTATTACAGTAAGAAGTAAAGATGGTTTCCCTTTCAATCTGGATGTTTCACAAATTATTCATATTCCTACCTATGAAGCTCCTAAAGTAATTGCGCGTTTTGGAAATATGATTAATCTTGTAAGTCAGGTTTTAGAACCAACTATTGGCAATTATTTCAGAAACTCAGCGCAGGACAGTGATGTAATTGCATTTTTAGGAACCCGAAAAGAAAGACAACAGTCGGCCAAAGACCACATCAGCAGTGTTTTGGAGCAATATAATGTAAATGCTGTTGATACTTTGATTGGAGCTATTGTTCCGCCGGAAAGTTTAATGAAAACCTTAACAGACAGAAAACTGGCAGAAGAGCAGAAAATTACTTATGAAACTGAAATGCTGGCTCAGGAAACCCGTCAGGCTCTGGAGAAAGAAACGGCTGTTGCTGATATGCAGAAGGAAATTGTAAAGGCAGATCAGGGCGTTGTGATTGCAGAAAGAATAGCAGATGCATCTGTGAAAAAAGCAACCGGAGATGCCAATTCTGTAAGATTGCAGGCCAACGCAGAAGGAGACCGGTTGAAGCTGCTGGCTACCGGAGAAGCCGAAAAAACAAGACTTTTGGCAAAAGCTGAAGCCGAAAAAATAGAATTACTGGCAAAGGCAAGCGCTGAACAGATTTCATTAACCGGTAATGCAGAAGCAGAAAAAATTCTGGCCATCGGTAAATCTAATGCGGAATCTTACAAATTGTCTGTGGAAGCAATGGGCGGCAATAATTTTACACAATTAAAAATAATGGAAAATATAGCCAGTCAGAATGTAAGAATAATGCCTGAGGTATTAATCGGAGGAAGCGGGGATTCTGCCAATGGAGGAATCAGCGGACTTTTGGGACTTCAGCTGTTGGAGCAGGTTCAGAAGAAAAATGTTGAAACTGTTGCTGTAACAGAAGAAAAAACAGATAACAATTCTTAACTTAAATTTTAAGGTTTTAAAATGATTTATATTGTTCAGCTCATTATAACACTTTTGGTAATTAGTTTTTTTATTTTCTCCATTATTGAAATCTATTGTAAGATTGTAAGAAAAGAATCCAGAGCTTATTTTGGAATGCTTATTAGCTTAATTTTATTTTTTTTAATGATTACAGTACGCAATCATTTGGTTAAAAATGAACTTGTAGAAAATATAAAAACTTCAAAAATAGAACAGGAAAATTCATTTTTCTCAAAAAAAGAACTGTCAGATATTCATATTGTAAGTGAGAAAATAAGAGTGGTTGACAAAGATATTTTTGTAGTACTTATGCCTCAGAAAGATACCCTTTACATGAATCAGGATTTTCATGATAAAAATAAATTCTGGGTTCACTATAAAAAGTACGAGATTTTAAAACTTACAGCACCTGTAGGATATATACTAAAAAACTAAAAAAAACCGCCCGAAAAACTTTCGGGCGGTTTCATATTTTTTATGCGGTATAGCTTGCAAAAGCATCTTCCAGGCTTTCAAATTTACCTTTGAACTCATCAATAGGGCAGTCCTGAAGAATATTTCCTTTATGGATAAGAATTACTCTTGAACAAAGCGCTTCTACTTCCTGCATGATGTGCGTAGAAAGTAAAACTGTTTTTTCCTGACCAATTTCTTTTACCACATTACGGATTTCAATAATCTGGTTAGGATCCAGACCATTGGTAGGTTCATCCAGAATCAGTAAATCCGGCTGATGAATAATGGCCTGTGCCAATCCTACACGTTGCTTGTATCCTTTAGACAGCTGTCCGATCTTTTTTGATTTTTCCGGAGTAATTCCTACCAGTTCAATCACATCATCTACTCTTGATTCAGAAATTTTGTGGATATTGGCCACAAACTGAAGGTATTCTTTTACATACATTTCCAGATAAAGCGGATTATTTTCAGGAAGAAAACCGATTTTCTTTTTGCTTTCAATCTCATGGTCAGCAATATTCATCCCATTGAAAATAATTTCTCCCTGATCAATTTTCAGTGCACCGACAATAGATTTCATCAGGGTAGATTTCCCGGCACCGTTTGGACCAAGAAGACCGATGATCTCATTTTTATCAATAGAAATGTTGATGTTGTCAAGGGCAGTCTGTTCACCAAATTTTTTGGTTAAATTGATTATCTGAAGCGGCATAGGTTTTACTATCTTTCTGCAAAAATAAAATAAAAAAACTCATCCGGTAGAACGAGTTTCGCAATATTTTTAAAATATAATTATTTTCTTGATTTTTTCTTGGTTCCGCCAGATGCAGGAACTGCTGTAGAAGCTGTATTGGTGGTTCCTTTTACTGCTGCCGGGTTGATACTGGCGGGTTTGTCATACATAGTATATTTACCGTTGGTTCGGCCAAAAATTTTTTCCACCTGTTTTTGGGTTAAATACTGTGACTTGCCAATGTATTTTCTATTTTTGTTGATCACCTGAATAAACTGCATGGTCTGCTGCCCGTAGTTTTTTTCATAATGAAGTTCTATAATATCATTGGGCAGTTCCAATACCACATTTTCTTCTGGAGCGGAAATAAAACCATCCATAATAAGTTTATATAATCCGGCAACATCTCCATTAATGTTCTGGAATGAAAAAGATCGGATTGTATTCAGGTTGCTGGTGTTCAGATCCTGGTAGTTAACTGTAAATTTATCTTCCTTTTTATAGAGACCAACGGAATTATCTTTACCAATTTCCACCAAACTTTCATTTTTCAACACTTTGATCTGTGAGAAAACTGAAATACCGAACATACATGTAATAAGTAGAATTATTTTTCTCATGGAATGAATTTTAATGTTTTATAACTTGGTGCACATAAATTTACTCATAAAAAAGCTTAAAAACAATTTTATTCGTTAAAGCAAAAGTAACACTTTTTTTTAATATTTATAAGAGATCATCTACTGATGCTATGGATTTCATTGTTTGTGTAAAGAATTTTGAATCATGGTTTTGATTCTATTTTCCAAAAGGACTGTTATTTTTCTTTAAATCAGGTTTATAATTCTGGATATCGTGTAAGGTGTTGAAAAACAGATTGGAAATTACTCAGGTATGGCTAAATTAAAAATTTATTAAAAATAAATGTTAAAAATGAGCTTTTGTACACTAATGAATAAAAATATCAATGGGTAGCTATGGCTTTAATAATCACATTCTTTATCGCCGCTTCTTTACCACTCCAGTATTCACTGTTTTCAGGCATCTGATTTTCAAGAATAATGAGGGTAGTATCTGTGGAAGGAAAATAGGTGTTAAGGCAGGTGAAACCATCACCAAGACCTGTCACCGCAAAATAATCCAGTCCAGCCTCTTTGATAAATCTTACATTATACCCGAACCCCATACTTTCTTTTCCGAAAACATTGTGCTGGGATTGGGTAGAAGGCGTCAGCATCAGCTTTTGAAATTCAGGAGAGAGAAGTTTCCCTTTAAATAAGGCCTGATCCCATTTTGCAAGATCCTGCACTGTGGAAATGATACCTGCAGCAGATGCTATTTTATCATTCAGAAAGGTTTCCTTTACTTTTTCAAACCGGTTATTTTTGTTCATATAACCAGGAACGAGAGATTGATTATTCTTTGTATTGTAGACGAAAGTTTTATTCATTCTCAGCTTTTTGAAAAGGGTATTGGCCAATTCTGCGAAACTTTTCCCTGTTGTATTTTTAAGGATTTCCCCAAGCATCATATAGGAAAGATTACCATATTTGAACTGTGAACCGGCTTTGAAAGCTGCAGGTTTTTCCGGATTGGTAATCCCGTGGGTATGGTTCAGAAGATGATGGATCGTAACCGTATCGGCCCAGGTTTGGGTAAGAGAAGGAAGGTATTTTCTGATAGGAGTATGAAGATTCAGTTTCCCCTGTTCGGCAGCCTGTAAAATTAAAACGGCAGTCATCTGCTTGGAATTTGACATGATTTCAAACTGATCATCTGTTTTTAAATAAATCTTCTTTTCGAAATCTTTGTAACCATTGGATTTTAGATACTGTATTTTTCCTTTTTGAGCTATCAAAACAACTCCGTTGAATGCTATTGGGCTGGCAGAGGTGATAATACTGTCTACTTTTCCCATATAGCTGTCTTTCTTCTGAGCTGTTATGATAATGGATAAAAGAATAGAAAATACACCTGTTAAGAATAATTTTGTCGAGATCATTATGTTTTTTTTGTATTGAGAGACTAAGAAATGGATATTACTTTAAAATGTTTCCAAATATATGTATTTCCTCTTTTGCTTTTATTTCAAATATTTAATAATTTAGTTTCCCATGAAAATAAAAACCATTAGTCTTCTCATCCTTATTTTGTCTGTTATATCCTGCAAAAAAGATAAAGAATATCCTAAATATGCTGAACTGGAATCTGGAAATGGAACCTATTCACTTTATATAAAAGACGGAACCTTTGAATTTTTAAAGACAGAACATATAAGCTATGATCAAATTGTAACAGCACCTTTCTCAGAAGGGAAATATGAAATATCAGGCGATGAGCTGATTTTAAAGAGTAATCAAAGAAAAAAATATATTTTCAAAATCGGGGAGGAATCTGAGTTGATCCCTGAAAAAATGGATTCATTAAAGGATCTAAAAGGATTATTTCCGATTCAGATTCTTCATAACAATAAAATGCCGAAGGAAATAGGACGAATAGATTCTCTGGGAAGAAAAAATGCTTTATGGCTTTATTTTAATGAAAAAGGGAAGGTGATTAACCAGAGACTGTATAAAAATGGCGAGCTGGTGAAAGACAATTATAAGTCTGACATTATTATAAAATAAAGAATCTGTTGATTTCTTTTATCTCTCACAGATTTTGCAAATTAAGCAGATCTTTATGCAAAACTTGTTGAAATCATGAGAAAATTTTAAACATTCTCTTGCTAAAAATTTTTGACTTTTTTTGCGCCTTAAAATTATACTCAAAATTTAGAAAAACTTTGCGTCCCTTTACTTTTTCCTCTTTTGGTGTTCACAATAATCACTCCATTGGCTCCTCTGGAACCATACAAAGCATTCGAAGAGGCATCCTCAAGAAAAGAAATACTTTCAATGTCTGATGCCGCAATACTGTTCAGGTTTCCGCTGTACGGAATTCCATCCAGTACAATCAGCTGGTCGCTGGAGGCGTTGATAGAGCCTATTCCTCTCATTCTGATCGTAGGCTGAGAACCTGGCTGGCCGGAAGAAATTACCTGTACTCCCGCCACTTTTCCTCCAATTCCCTGAAGAATATTTCCGTTTTGAAGATTAGAAAGATCTTTAGCCTTCAATGATTGTACAGATCCTGTAATCTCTTCTTTTTTCTGTTTTCCAAAGGCTACCACCACTACTTCTTTGATGGAAGTTTCCTTGGAAAGGCTGTCTTTACTTTGTGCAAAACCATATTCCGCGAATAGCAGTAAGGCCAATACACCAAACTTGCATTGTTTCTTTTTCATTATATTAATCTAGGTTTAAACTGAATTGTGTATTACTGCTGATCTCCCGGTAAAAAGTGTGATTTTCCGCCTCCTTTTTCAGGGAGGTTTTACAAAATAGAAAAGTAAAATTTACAGGAGATGTACCCGGATGAAAGAAGCCTTGAACTTTTTGGCTTTAATTCCTACAGTAATGAATGTATCTCTTAAAAAGTTAGCACATCATCATCATGCCCATCATATCAGAGCACATGTCTTGAGAAATACAGTTGTGCTGTGAAAGGGCAGGCATTCCATAACAATTTTGCTGTGCAGGAGCTGCCGCCGTAATGGTGCATAGGTAAGAATTAAAGGTATTCTTATTCATGAGAATAAAGTTTATGATTTTTTTAACTGGGTCAAAATTATTTAATAATTGACAAACCCCTGTAAAAGGAGAGTATGAGATAAATCATGTTAGTCTACTAAATTAGTAGGTTAATTGATTTTAATTAAATTGTTAAATCGTAAATATTTGATTTTTAATCTATTGCTTGCTGTTTTGAAAATCTTAAAAAATGATAAAAAAGTTAATTTTCAAAGGTGAATTAAAATTAAAATCATAAGTCTATTTATTTTGTAGACTTTTTGTTTATTTTATAGCTGTATTCAATGAAAATGAGCATTAGAAGCTTTATCCTGCTATCCGCTCATACTTCTCACGCCTGGCTGTCACCCTCAGCTTAGCCGAAGACCTCAACGCTTGTTGCGGGGTAACCGCTGCTATCAGGGCTAGAATAGAATTATGAATTATGAATTATGAATGAAAGAAATATACTCAAACATCTGTGTTGATCTGTGTAATCTGTGGGAAAAATGAAAATATTCAATAGGAACGGGCTTTAGCCCGTTTACCGAAGATTAAAAAATTCATCAGGCTTCAGCCAAAACCTAAAAAAAGAAGCCTACCTTTCGGTAAACTTCTTATGAAAACAAGATTAAAATATGGATTTATTCTTTCTTAATATCCGGAACTTCCAAAGGTGTCTGGTCCCAGCCGCCACCTAAAGCTCTGTAAACAGCAACACTCGCTTTAAGTTGGTTCACTTTCTTTTCTACCAGCTCAAATCTGGATTCCAGCGCATCCCGCTGAGTCAGTAAAACTTCCATATAATCAGCACGGGCATATTTGAACAGATCGTTGGAAATATCAATAGACCTGGTTAAAGCATTCACTTCTTTCGTTTTGATATTCACACTTCTTTCCAGATTATGAATTTTAGATAACTGGTTCGCTACCTCAATATAAGCTCCCAAAACAGTCTGCTCATAATGATACACTGCCTGAATCTGTTTGGCATTGGCATTATTATAAGCCGCTTTAATCGCTCTTCTGTTGATCAGAGGAGCGGTAAGTTCTCCCGCAAGAGAAAACAGAAACGACTGAGGTTTGATGATATACAACGGATTAAAAGCCTGTAATCCGACTCCTGCAGAAAGATCAAGAGAAGGGTAGAACCTTGCTTTGGCTGCTTTAATGTCAAGCTTGGCAGCAGCCAGTTCATATTCAGCCTGTTTGATATCCGGACGGTTTTCCAATAGTTCGGAAGGAATTCCTCCATACACTGCTTGCGGAACAACAGAATCAAAAGAATCCTGACTTCTTTCTACTGGTTGAGGAAATCTTCCCACCAGATAGTTGATCTTATTCTCAGTTTCAACAATCTTCTGCTGGATGTCATACTGCATGCCCTGAGTTTTCAGTACCTGAGCTTCAAATCTCTGCACAGCTAATTCATTGGATCTGGCATTCTTTTTTAACTCTTTGATGATATCCAGCGCATCATTCTGAATTTTGATATTCTGATTCAGAATCACAAGCTCATTATCCAGCGCCAGCAGTTCATAATAAGAATCGGCAATCTCAGAAATAAGATGAGTTGTCATAAAGTTCTTTCCTTCAATACTGGCAAGATACCGCTGTACCTGTGCTCTTGTGGCATTATGAAGCTTTCCCCAGATATCGGTTTCCCACTGTGCCTGAGCGCCAACGCCAAAGTCAAACAAAGGTTCAGGCATTTCTCTGCCCGGTTCTATTTCTGTATTGGCTTCCATAGCCCCGATATTGGTGTATCGGCTTACTTTGTCTGCACCAGCTCCGGCTTTTAAACCTACAGATGGAAGATATTCTCCTTTTTTGGCTTTGATTTCATTTTTAGACATTTCAATTTCCTGAAGAACAATATTCAGTTCCTGGTTATTCTGAAGGGCCTGACTAATCAGCTCCTGAAGATGAGGATCACTGAAGTATTCATTCCACTTCATTTTTCCTGTATTGATGGTGTCGTTTTCTGCAGAACCGTATTTTTCAGGGACTGTTTTATTTTCAGTACGCTGTACGATTTCTATAGGTTTACAGGCAGTAAGACTTAATAAGACGACTGCCAGACCTGTATATTGATATATTTTTCTTTTATTCATAATGGATCATGTCTTCACTTAATGGAGATTCATCTTCGTCTTTGATCATTTTTTTACCATCAGACCATTTGGCAAATATGTAGTAGAGCCCCGGAATTACAATCACTCCGAATAGCGTTCCTATCAGCATTCCTCCCAGTGAGGATGCTCCAATGGTATGGTTTCCGATCGCTCCGGCACCTCTTGCAAAAACAAGCGGAACCAATCCTGCAATAAAGGCAAAAGAAGTCATCAGGATCGGTCTGAAACGGGCTTTGGAGCCTTCTACAGCAGCTTCCAAGATAGAATCTCCTGCCTGGCGTCTTTTCACGGCAAATTCTACAATAAGTACCGCGTTTTTACCCAGTAATCCGATAATCATGATCAATCCAACCTGTGCATAGATGTCATTTTCCAGACCCATTGCTTTTAATAATAAGAAAGACCCGAATACTCCCACCGGAAGTGAACAAAGAACAGCAAACGGAATAAGAAAACTTTCATACTGAGCGGCCAGAACCAGATATACAAATACCAGAACAACAAGGAATACATAGATGGCTTCATTACCACGCTGTGCCTCGTCATAAGACAATCCTTCCCATGCCACTTTGTATCCGTGAGGAAGTGTTTTGGCAGCCGTTTCGTTGATAGCCTGAATAGCATCAGCAGTAGTATACCCTGCAGCCGGAAGTCCACGGATTGCTGCGGAATTGTACATGTTGTAACGCGTAATTTCGTTAGGTCCCTGAGTCTTTTTCATGGTCATGAATGCGGAATAAGGAACCATTTCATCACGGTCATTTTTCACATACAGATTCATAATATCCGTAGGAAGCCTTCTGAATTCCGGAGACGATTGTACATATACTTTAAAGAACTGTCCGAAACGGATAAAGCCCTGTTCATAGGTACTACCGATCAGAATGTTGAGGTTGTCCATCGCTTTTCCGATAGAAACTCCTTTCTGCATCGCTGCATTATTATCAAAAACCAGTTCATACTGTGGATAATTAGCCGCAAAGAAGGTGAAGACTCCTGAAAGTTCCTTACGCTTTTTAAGCTGGGCGATGAAATCTTTATTGGCTTTGTCAAATTCCTGATAATCAGTCGTTCTGTTAAGGTCAAGAAGCCTCATAGAGAAACCTCCCGAAGATCCGAATCCCGGAACCGCCGGCGGTTCAAAGAACTCAATGGTAGCTCCGAGGTCTTTTGATTTTTCTTCCAGCTCTTCCATAATTTCCTTTACAGAATGATCACGGTCGTTCCAGCTTTTAAGGTTAATCAGACAGGTTCCTGCATTCGAACCACGGCCTTCCGTCATGATTTCGTATCCTGCCAACGATGATACAGATTCCACACCATCTACACCCATACAGATTTTCTGCAATGTTCTGGAAACCTTATTCGTCTGTTCAAGGGTAGAACCCGGAGGAGTCTGGATAATAGCATAGATAGTTCCTTGGTCTTCATTCGGGATAAACCCGCCCGGAAGTACTTTATTGATCATCACAATTCCGGCACAGAAAGCAATCAGAATTCCCCATGTTACTACTTTTCGGCTTACGATTTTTCTGAGGAATGAAGCATATTTTCCTGTTATTTTATCAAATCCGCTGTTAAAAGAGTCTAAAGCTTTGGTGAAAATATTGACTTTCTTAGGTTTTCCATGATGGTTTTTCAATAGCATTGCAGCTAAAACCGGAGTCAGAGTAAGGGCTACTACCGCAGAAATCACAATAGAACTTGCCATGGTAATAGAAAACTGACGATAGAAAGTTCCCACCGGACCTGTCATAAATGAAATAGGAATGAACACAGCTACCATCACGGCCGTAATAGCAATAATAGCACCTGCAATTTCACCCATTACTTCTTTTACGGCTTTGTAAGGCGAAATATTACTGTCTTCCATTTTGGCGTGAACGGCTTCTATTACTACAATCGCGTTATCAACCACAATACCGATGGCCAATACCAATGCGAAAAGAGTAACCAAATTGATGGTTAATCCGAAGAACTGAATGACAAAGAAAGTTCCGATCAGGGAAACCGGTACGGCAATAATAGGAATCAAAGTAGAACGCCAGTCTCCAAGGAAAATGAAAACAACGATGGCTACAAGGATAAATGCATCTCTCAACGTGTGCATTACCTGTTCAATAGAAGCATCCAGGAATTGGGATACGTCATAACTGATTTTGTAATCAACACCCGGAGGGAAGTTTCCTTTCATTTCTGCCAGTTTTGCTTTCACATCCCTGATCACGTCATTCGCATTACTTCCGTAGTTTTGTTTTAAAACGATAGAAGCTGAAGGATGGCCGTCAAGATTGGAATAAATATCAAAGAATTCACTTCCAAGCTCTACTTTGGCAATATCTTTCAGCTTCACATTTTCTCCTTCAGCATTGGAACGGACAATGATGTTTTCATATTCTTCCGGTTTATTATATTGTCCTTTATACGTCAATACATATTCCAGTGACTGTGCTGCAATTCCTGAACTTTGCCCGATCCTTCCCGGACGTCCGATGATGCTCTGTTCGCCAATGGCTTTCATCACCTCATCTACAGAAATAGAGTAAGCACGCATACGGTCAGGATTCAGCCAGATACGCATGGCATATCTACGGCTTCCCAGAATCTGAGATTTTGCAATCCCGTGGATACGGTTAATTTCCGGGATGATATTCACCATAGAGTAGTTATACAGGAATTTTTCATCCATACTTTTATTCGTACTGTAAAGGTTTACGTACATCAGCATACTTGGCTGAATCGGGTTTACTACAACTCCTTCTTTCTGTACAAGTTCCGGTAATAAAGGCATTACCTGATCTACTCTGGTTTTTACCAGAACCACCGCTTCATTGGGATCGGTTCCGGGATCAAAGACAACGTTTACCGTAGCTTCTCCGGCACTGGTGGCATCAGTAGTGATGTAACGCATTCCCTGAACTCCATTGATAGCATTTTCAATCGTAATCAAAGATGATTTTACCAATACATCTGCACTCGCTCCCGGATAGGCAATAGAAACAGCTACTGTGGTTGGGGCAATTTTTGGAAACTGTTCTGTAGGAAGCTGCTTCATGGCGATACCTCCCATAAACAGGATCACAACCGATATCACAATGGCGAAAACCGGTCGGTGTATTACTTTTTTAAACATAATGCTGCTTTTGGGTTACTCGGCGTACAGATCCAGATTCGACATTACTTTTTCAGGCTTTTGGTACTTTGAGCTGATCTTCTGGTTTTCCTGAACCATTCTAAGACCCTCAAGCAGGATTCTGTCATCCTTTCCAATTCCTGAAGAAACTACATAAATGTGAGGTAATTCGGCAGCTACTTTTATTTCTCTTGCATGTACTTTGCCATCTTTACCAATCACATAGACATATTTCTTTTCCAGCTCTTCGAAAGTAGCTTTCTGTGGAATCATCATCGCATTGGAATAAGGGGAAGTAATAACAATGTTTCCGGTTTCTCCATATCTTAACAGGCCTTTTGGATTCGGGAAAGTAGCCCTGTAAGCGATATTTCCTGTTTCATTGTCAAAATCAGACTCTATGGTCTGTACGATACCATCTTGGGTAAACTCTTTGCCATTGGCCATTCTTAAACGTACATGCAATGGATTGTTATCTTTTTTCGCATCCATCTGATTAAGATATTCAGTTTCAGGAACATTGAAGTATACCCACATTTTGCTGTTGTCTGAAAGTTCAGTTACCAATTCACCTTCATCTACAAGGCTTCCTTTACGCACATGTAATTTTCCTACAATTCCGGCAAACGGAGCACGGATTTCTGTGAATCTCAAATGGGTATTCATTGAAGAAAGCTCGGCCTGGGCTTTTTCATATCTTGCTTTGGCCATAGCCATTTCCTGGGGAGCAACGATGTTTTTGTCGGAAAGGTTTTTGGTATTCTGATATTCAATTTCTGCGTATTTGGTTTCCGCTTTGGCACGGTTTACATCAGATTCATAAAGATTGGGCATGATTTTGAACAACAGCTGTCCTTTTTGTACAAACTGCCCTTCATCTGCATAAATAGACTGGATGTATCCTTTTTCCTGAGCTCGAAGCTCAATATGATTAATGGAACGGATTTGCGCAACATAATCTTTGTTCACCAATGTATCTTTTATAAGAGGGCTTGTAACGTTGAATGAAGCTGCTTCTGTTTTTTCCTTTTTTTCAGATTGACAGCCTACAAACAGGAGAATAAGGCACAAGTTGATATACATGAGACTTTTCTTGACCATGATAAATATTGTTTTTATAATAATTTATAATTGAAAAAATAGAGTTACCGGCTCTCATAGCAGAGTATGAAAACAGATAAGATTTTCGAAAAAATTAGTATAAAATCACAGTCGGATGACCCTGTACTGGATGTACAGATCATCGTCTAAGGTTTTTAAATTTTCTGATTGAGCAAGAGAAACAGCAATTTGTCTGTTGTGAAATGTAGTAACAAAGCCTGAAATGAGATGCCATAAACCATCTTTAAAAAGGGCAAGAAGCTGGGTAGAACCTGAGGTTTCTACATTGTCGTCATTTTCATTGTCATTTTCAGAAAGATTAGCTCTGATTTTGTTGTATCGCGGATGGCTGACATTGTAAGTGTCATTGGCTTCATTATTTTTAAGAAATGCAAAAGATTCTTTGAAGCTCTTTTTCTTATGAATAAGAAGATCAGTGGTAAAATGAATATCGGAAGGAATATCCGTTGAAATATACTGTTGAATTTGCCCGTAATACCATCCTACAATGGTAAGCATAGCAAATAACAAACTGTACAAATATTGATAAAATCTTTTCCGCATCCCAGTGACAAAGGTAGGTAAACTTCAAAATAAGTGCAACCGTTGAAGATTAAAAAAGTGTTAAAAGTAGTTTGTTGACTAAAAAATAGATCTGTTTCCCTGATTTTCCTTTTTGGCTAGGAAGAAGATAGACCCGAAACATATAAGGAAAGTGAATATTGTAAAGTTTTTCAATATAAAAATTAATCTTTTTTTGAATTAGCTTTATTTTGCACAATTTTTGCTGTAAAAAGCTACTTTTAAAGGTTAATGCATAACCGATAGTACAAAAAACTCCTCCAATATTTATATTTATTATGATGAAAAAATACCTTATTTATATATCACTTTTTGGGGCACCCTTATTCTGGGGCCAAAGTAAAGTGACTGAAAAATCTGCTTATCAGCAAAGCCTGACACTGTCAGAGACAGAAAATGCAGCAATGGCGTTTGATGCTGATATAAAATTGTCCGATGCGGAAATCGCTTTGGATAAAAAACTATTCCAGCTTCGTGAACAGTTTCTGAGTGATTCCGAAGCAAAGAAAATATCTTTATATAACAGCTCTTTTAATGAGTTAAAACCATTAATAGAAAGCAGCAAGCTGTTTGAAATCCTTCAGACAATGCCGAAAGGAGGTCTGCTCCATACCCACAGCGGTGGAATTACAGATGTGAAATGGATTATTTCAACAGCCAGAAAATACCAGGAATGCTATGTTTACGATCAGAAAGATAATGATCAGTTTATTTCCGGACAGCTGGGATTTTTTGAAAAAGGAAAAATTCCGGACGGATTTGTAAACCTTGATAAAAAACTCACTTCAAACCCTGACTTTGAAAAAAAACTTCAGGATCTTCTTACGCTGAAACGTGATAACCTTTGCTCTTATACAGATTATTGGATTGAATTTGAAAAACGTTTTAAGCGTATCAGTTTACTGCTTCCCTACCGTCCTTTCTTTAAAGAATATTATCTGAAAGGATTTCAGGATTTAGTAAAAGATAAAGTACAGCATGTAGAAATCAGATATATTTTTGATGAGCTTTATGATTTTCAGCATGGAAAGTATCCTTTGAAAACTTCCATCACAGATCTGCAGGACATTCTTAAAGAAGTACACCAATCAGATCCCCGGTTTACTCTGAAACTGATCTATTCAAGCTTTAAATTCTTAGATAATGAAAGTATTGAAAAACAGCTGGAAACGGCATTCGAAATGAAGAAAGAATTTCCGGATATGATCTCAGGCTTTGATCTTGTGGCAGATGAAGCGGCTGGGCATAATATCAGTTTTTTTGAGAAAAGCTGGGCCAAAATGAGCGGACTTAGTAAAAAGTACAAAGTGGAACTGCCTCTTTTCCTTCATGCCGGCGAAAGCAATTCTATTCTGAATAAAAATATTCTGGATGTAGTGCTGCTGAACAATAAAAGAATTGGCCACGGACTGAATCTGATTTACTTCCCAAAAACAATGGAACAGGTCAGAAAACAAAATAAACTGGTGGAAGTAAGCCCACTCAGTAATCAGATCTTAGGATATGTAAGTGATCTGAGAAATCATCCGGCAAGAGTATTATTAAGTAATGGAGTACAATGTTCCATCAACAGTGATGATCCATCAGTGTATGGATATATAGGTTTGAGCTATGATTTTTGGGTTACACTGGTCTATTGGGAACTGGATGTGAAAGCCCTGAAGAAGCTGGTCTTCAATTCCATTACTTATTCTTCTTTGAATGATAATGAGAAAAAGAAAGCTGTTGATTACCTGAATCTGCAATGGAATGACTTTGTTCAGAAAGCAAATCTGAAATTAAATTAATTATCATTTTGGTAAAAGCAGTATCCGGTTTTCAAAGACATTCAGAAGTGTCCTGACAGTTGAATCCGGTCTTAACTTTGCATAAAATCAGTCCGGGATCAATATTATCCCGGACTATATTTAGGCATTTGTGTTTTTGAAGCTGTGGGGTATAAAAAAATACTTCTTTAAGATATCTTATATAAGGAAGACAGGAACAAAAGCTTATTGGACCGTCTTTATTTTGATCTTATTATACAATAGTAACCTGTACAGCGATCCACCTAACGCCGTCACTTACTATTTTTACTTTAGGATAGTTCTCTTGTATTCGGTAATCGCCTCCGTTACCTGTTGTATAGTTATTACTTATCCCGTTGATATATGTTCCGTAAATAGGATAATTGGTATATGCATGTAACCCTGAAGCTGTTCCGTTTGCACCATCGGAATCATTAATCAGATAAAGTTCACGCCCGGGGAAAAGCTCAGGATTCGGTAACTGAATATTATAATTCGTATTGATAAAATCCGGAGCAGATCCGGAATTGGTAGGCCCTGAGATGGTACCGGACAGTCTTATAAAAACATAATAATCACTATCCTGTACAATATACGGATTGGAAGAGGTCCTGCTTCCGGTAACAAAGGTAATATTTTGAGTAATTCCCGCTCCTAGACTGAACCTTCTCCATCCTGTTCCGTCCCAGTAATAATATCCGGGCGAGAGATTTGTCCCTATATTGTAGACAAGAAGACCGGTTGCCTGGCCGCTTATGCCGTCCAGATCCATTGTGTAGGAAGTAAGATCTACTCTTGGAGGAAGAAATCCCTGGCTGGATGTGCTTATATCAAGCTTTGCAGAAGAATCAGGTGAAATAGTCCCTATTCCTACAGATCCGTTGGCGGTCATAACAAAATCATTGGCTTGCTGCGTTGATGTCGGACTACCTGATGAAGGGTTATCTTTTGCTGCATCAATATGGAATGCTTCCAATGGAGTAGATGTATTAATTCCTACCTGTGCAAGTAAAGTTGTGCATGTAAAAAACAGTGCCATCTGCAGTAAAATCTTTTTTTTCATTTTTTGACTTTTTTTTTTGTGTGTTTAACGATAATGGTTATTATGAACGATTAATACTTGTATTCACAAACTTATTGTCTGCGCAAATATAGACGGAATAATAAACTGAATATGATAAATTGATAATGTTTATAAAGGTGTTTGAATTAAAGTAAATTTCTATATATTAGTAACTTAATTAAGTTGATTTATGAAAATATTCTATGAATAATTTATTATAGGTTGAAAAATGATTAATTTAGTATAAAACATAAGCGTTATACTCATGATGAAATTAAATGGTATCAAAGAAAATGAAGATCACAATATGTCTTCCCTGAATAATCTTTTCAAAAGATATATTCTTCATTATAATTTAATATTAGTAACCGTATTACTCATTCATGAAACTTTCTTCTATTTTGAAGGAAATACCAATATTGCGATGGTGATGTTCAGCTTTACACTTTTTCTTATATTGGTCACTGTGGTGGTTTATAAACTGGATTATTTTATTCTCAGATATCTGATTACCTACTATATTGTGGTTCATATAACCCTTTTGAACATTCTGATTTTTGCTTTCTTGAAAAATACTCCTGAGGTTTCTGTATTTATTCTTTTAATTCCTTTTGGAATTTATAATTTTTATAGTTTCAAGACAGTTATATACTGCATTGTTACTATAATGTTGTCCTTTTTGACTATAGTCTCACTCCCGGAACATTATTATCCCGATGTTCTGCAGGTTCATTATAGTGCTTATGTAGGGACAATAAAAATTATTTCTACCTTTTTTATTATAGGAATATTTCTTCTCTATTATAATATTCTGATTTCAAATGAAAAGGTTAAAATTTATTTGAGGAATAGTAGTATTATGCATAAAAATGATACTACTTTAGATGAGGAAGATTATACAGCTGCTATAAATGAAACTTATACAGCACTGTATGAACAGATTATTGATCATTTTAAAAGCGAGCCGTGGAAAGACCCTGATTTTTTGGCTCAGGACCTTGCAGAGAGCCTTAATACGAATACAACCTATATTTCCAGAGCTATCAATATCAATACGGGAATGAATTTTAAAACTTTTGTAAATAGCTACAGGATCAATTATATTAAAGAAGAATTGAAAAAAGATAATAATTATAACCGGTACACCTTGATGTATATTTATACTTCAGCCGGTTTCAGACATCAGTCTACATTTAATAAAACATTTAAACAGTTTGAAAATATGACTCCATCAGAATTCATCAATTCCCTACTTAAAAGGGAGATGCCTGATCCGATAGAAGAAATGAAAGTTATAAATTCCGCAGAATAAAATATTCAGATCACGCTTACCAATAAAAGAGGTCTTAAATTGAAAAATTTAAGACCTCTTTTATTTAAGATTTTTTTGAATATCCGCAAATAACCTAATATGTGGTTTAATCTGAAAATCAAAGATTTAGAATAGACGCTTCGACAAGCTTAGTATGATAATTCTAACACTAAATGCTTGATTTTTAGTGATGTAAGACTGAGCCTGCCGAAGCCTTAGGTTGATAAACGGACTATCAAAAATATTTTATATGCTGTTTATCGTGATCTGAAGCTGTCGTAAATACTAAAGCCTATATTGGTGGATGGACTTGTATTTCTGTAGGTAATACCTGCAGCTGTTTTTTCAAGAATAAAGTCTACACCAAGATCAAAATCAAAAGTAAGAATATCTGTACCTTCACCGCTTACGGTAAGGTTGTTGGTTCCTGTTCCTGGTGCCGATCCATAATACCTGCATTGGAATTTATTAGTAGGAGACCATACAACTTCACCATACACTACAGCACCAGAGCCTGGAACACCAAATGCAAATCCTGAGTGAACGGTGAATTTTACAATTGATCCCTGGTTAGTGGCTACTAAAGTCTGAGCAGTAGGGGTACTTGTATAATTACCATCAAACGTGAGCGCAGTAGTGCTGCCTGACGTTATACTGAACTTGGAAAAGATGTTTCCATTATTGTCAGCATGCAAGGGGAACGTTCTATTGTAATTGATGGATGAAGCTGTTTTGTTATTGCTATTGCTCAGCCCGATCAGTTTAAGAATCGAATTGGTATTTACTGTATTGATGGTAACCATTGCACTGTTGTCAGCGGAGCCGATACTGGTTCTCCCATTATCTGCCACTATAAATTCAGTGCCCGCAGGTCTGGATGTTGTGCCGTCTGAAAGTTTCCCTATTTCAATTTTACTGCCTGAAGGAACATTGGTCCATTCATCATTGGTCTGATCGAAGGGGCCGGCTGCGATTTTGATCCATTTATTGATGGTAGCATCACCATTAAAATAATAATATCCCAAAGAAACAACATCCACTGTTTGTCCGGAAGGAGAAGGGTCAGCTGCTGTAACATATACCAGCGCTCCGGTTTGTTGTGCAGTGTATGTTTTTGTTTTAAGATCTGCTCCTGTAATTCTTGGAGCAATAATTCCATCAAATATGGAAGGGTCAGATGGTTTTCCAACCACATCTAGAGTAGATTTAGGAGTGTTTGTATTGATACCTACCTGGGAGAAAAGCATGCTGCAAAATAATATATTCAGCACAGTTAAATTTTTTTTCATTTCAGAATTATTTTAAAGGGTTACTGTAAATACTTTATTAATGCAATTTAAATTATAATTCATTATGTGAAAAAATATATATAAGCGGATTTATAAATTCGGTTAATAATAGTAAATTAAATTTATTAATTTGTGTGTAAAATTTACCTATGTGTGAATTTTTTTAGTAAAATAAAAATTATAATGTCAAAGTACATATTTCGGAAGATTTCCAGGAGTCAAACCAAAAATATCTAAAGTATGAAACTTTTTTGGCCAATATATCTTATTATAAAATGGGTGCAATGGAAAATAAGCAAACTGTAAAGGAATATATTTAATGTAAAAAAGACAAGCATCAAAAATTGTATAGCTAATAAACTTACACTTTTTGAAGACTCATCTTTTAGAGGACTATCATTCTTGCTGGCTATTTTTTATTATAATGCCTCAGTTGATATTGTAAACCCTCTCTGTACTCCACTTAGATTAGTTATAGTAATTGTATTGGCGGAAGGTTTTGTTATACTGAAACTGATAAGTGAACCTGTTACAGTGTATAAAACACCTACACCATCGCCCGCGTCTGCACGGGTGCTGGTAGGAGCAGGAGTAATATCGGATGCAACTCCTAGTAGCCCAAGACCTCTTCGGGCATAATTGAATGTTGCAGTCATATTAGCACCTGGAGCTACACTGTTAACGGCTGATCTTATCAGCAATGTCCCATTAACACCTCCTGTAATATCTGTTATAGTAGCTGATTCGTTATTATTAAGGGTGACTGACTGAACCTGCTTGCCCAATCTATAATTAATATTTCCATTAGATGTATCATAAACAAGTATTCTGACAGTTCCGTCTGAGTTTACCGCTGATGTACTTGCCAGATTTCTTATTCTGATAGCATCATTACCTGCATCAATATCCATTTTTTTTTGTGGAGAAGAGACTGAAACACCTAAATTTCCAATGTCGGATAAAGTAATTATTTCAGTGTTACCTGAATTAGTTACACTTAATGCTTTAGTGGCTGCTGTATTGCCTTTACTTTTTATGTCTAAAGTTGATTGCGGACTCGTATTATTAATGCCAACTTGGGAAAAACC
The DNA here is from genome assembly GCF_900156015.1 of Chryseobacterium sp. RU33C. Classification (NCBI taxonomy): domain Bacteria; kingdom Pseudomonadati; phylum Bacteroidota; class Flavobacteriia; order Flavobacteriales; family Weeksellaceae; genus Chryseobacterium; species Chryseobacterium sp. RU33C. The sequence goes on from NZ_FTMT01000006.1 coordinate 151,108, forward strand.
GAATCCAAAAATCAACATAGTCATAAGAGTTAAATTTTTTTTCATTTTAGAATTGTTTTAAGGGTTACTAAAAATTCTCTAAAACAAATTAAAAGATAAATTTTTGTTTTTTTAAAAAAACATATAAGTAAATTTATAAATACGTTTAATAATAATAATTTTTTTTGTATATGATATTGATTTTCAGATATGGAGATTCTTTTTCTGCTGTTTGTTGATGTCGTATATTATTCATGATCAAGACAGGATATCCTGTCATTTCAGTTGACTATACATGTTAATAAGAAATCAGTAGCTTACCTTTTAAGTAATGGATTATCTTGGGGCAGAAAACAGATCGCATTATTTTTATAGATCTTTTAAACAGGTTTTTTTATTGTGTATTGGTACTCAAACTTTTGAAATCAGTTGTTTTGACGGTTATCTCTTTTCAGTTCTCTTTCGATCTCATTCACATAGGGAAGGGGAGTGAGATAGCTGTCTTCAATATATTTTGTGATACTTTCATCTGTTTTTTTATTGACCTTTCTGATGAAAAGCTGATTCCCGGATTTTAAAGACTGAATGTAGTTGAATGTATTCTGTGTATTTTGAAAGAGAGAGGTCTCAAGTACCGCTCTTTTATCATCATTGATAATAATATCACTGAATGATGTATTCATAAGAACCGTCTGAAAAAATGATTCTGCAGGTAAAAAAGTATGAAGATAATAGTCTTCAAAATCCATTACCGTTTTGTTGTTGGTTAAAAATAAGCATGTTTCTCTTGTGAAAATGAACCATTTGCCCCCTATATAAGGGATTACATTTTTCATAAAAGATCTTTTGTAGATGAGAGATGAGATTACATAAGCCAATTCTGTAAAGTGATTTTGTATTCTTTGCAGGGTATCAGGTCTGTAAAACTTCTGATCATAATAAAAAAGATAATTCCTGCCTTTATTGGCGGTAAGAAATTTACGGATAATATTTTGTGACTTCAGCGGATAATCTTCACCGCTCAGATTAATAAAATAATCCCATTCTTTGCTAACATTGAGGAGGAATTCCATAGCGTTCAATTCTGCCTGAACGATGTTGAAGCCTCCCGAAACTATATTCATACTGTCCAGAATATAGACATTTGGAAAATGAACGATATAAAGCTGTATTTCTTCAATGAAATCTTGTTTCGCTTTTTTATCAATATGGATAAGATAAAACTGATCCCTTGTATAGATCTTCTGAAACATCTTTTTAAATATTTCAGGTCTGTGATGTATCATGATGAAATAAGCAATTCTTACATGAGGGCCTGTATGTGATTCTAATGTTTGGGGAGAAGGGCTGGGTATGGCGGAGGAAGCTTGCATATTCCGGAGTTTAAAATCATCCGCGTCAGCAAATAATTCGGTTAATTTTCGGAAGGTACGAATAAATTTTTGATAATCAGTTAATTAAATAAAGTAGTATTCGGTTTTTTTATCGTAGGTTTGCAGAACATTTATAAAACAGGTCACTGCCTTTGCTATTCTGTCATAGTTTAAAATCACTTTTTTCTTTCAGTTTTGCTTTTTCAGCTACCAATTTATAGTCTTTGTTTTCATAAAGAGAATACGAGATTGTAAAGTTCTATTGTAGATAAGAGCGATGCGTTATTGCCGGGTATCAGTAATATATTTAAGAATATTATTGTAGCTGAGGCAAGAAAAAGATGAGCAGAAAAGAATACTCTTTTGTTTATCATTATAATAGACCAATTCAAATTCTGATCAACAGATTTGTTTGTAAAATACCGGGAAAAAACCGGAATTTATAATGAATTTTAAAAATTTAAATCTAATTAATCCTATTATCCGTGCAGTAACAGAAGCCGGATATTCCAGACCTACTGAGATACAGTATTCTGCAATTCCGCATATTTTAGCAGGAAGAGATATTGCAGCGTCTGCACAAACAGGTGCCGGGAAAACAGCTGCCTTTGCTATGCCCATTTTACAGCTGCTGAAAAGACAAACTCCAGATCATAAAGAAATACGGACTTTAATACTTACCCCAACTCAGGAACTGGCAATACAGATAGAAGAGAATTTTAAAATCTACAGCAAGTATTTACCATTATCCCAGCTTTCCATTTATGAAGGGGTTTCCATTGGAAGCCAGCTTGCTGCACTGAGAAAAAGAGTAGATGTTCTTGTGGCAACACCTGGAGGACTGCTTGATGTAGAAAATCAGAGACATATTGATCTTTCTAAAATTGAGTTATTTGTTTTAGATGATGCAGATAAAATGCTTGATATGGGATTCATTAATCATATAAAAAAAATATTGAATCTGGTTTCTCATAGAAGACAAAATTTGATTTTTTCTGCTACAATGCCGGGAAGTTTAAAATATTTTGCCAAAACAATCCTGAATAATCCTGTAGAGATTATTGCAAATCCGGCTTCTTCAATACAGCAGACGGTGAAGCGTCCGGACCTTAAAAATATTCAACCGCTGGTGGGAAGCACAATGCCTGCCAGAATATCATAAATAAAATCTGTAGCGTTTACAGATCATAATAAACAATTTTTTAATAATAATTACAATGCAAGAAGGCACCGTAAAATTTTTCAATGAAGCAAAGGGCTTCGGTTTTATTACTCCAACAGACGGAAGTAAAGATATATTTGTACATTCTTCAGGATTAAACACAAGATTGATCCGTGAAAATGATAAAGTAATTTTTGATGTACAAAAAAGCGATAAAGGGTTAAATGCTGTTAACGTAAAGTTGACATAATAAAAACCTCAATTGCGAATATGTTATAATAGCATTCATTGTCATATTAGTCTCATATTTTTATATTTTTTCCATTCAAAATCCATGAAACTTCAGTATCTGGATACTTTGTTTGAAAGAACATTGATGTAATGTAGATTATTTTTATTTTCATTATGTTCATAAGCCTCTTACTTTTTAGGTAAGAGGTTTTTCAGGAATTTAATAAAAGAAGGCGGCAATTGGTCTGAATATTGACAGATTAAGACAGAAGCCCGGAAAATAAATATGCAGACCTGATATCCACTTACTATAGTGATGATTGAGCTGAACATATTTTAATCCCTAAAAAGGGTGTAGAAAGGATATGATTATTATTAATAATTTTAATGAGTATAAGTCTCTTGAAGGACAGATGTTGGGAGATTCTGCCTGGCATACAATAAGTCAGGATCAGATCAATAGATTTGCAGATGCAACCCTTGATCATCAATGGATACATACGGATCAGGAAAAAGCAGAGAGAGAAGGTCCTTTTCACTCAACCATTGCTCATGGATACTTAACAGTGTCTTTGATTCCTTATCTCTGGAAACAGATTGCAGATGTGAGAAATGTAAAAATGGAAATCAATTACGGAATAGAAAACCTTAAGTTTGGAGAAGCAGTTCCGGTAAATAGTGATGTAAAACTGCAGGCAACCGTAAAATCCGTGACTGATCTTAGAGGTACTGTTAAAGCAGTCGTGGAGGCCAGACTCCTAATTAAAGACCATGTAAAACCCGCCTATACAGGGGATGTGATTTTCCTTTATCACTTTAAAGATTGATTTGCTTTTTATTGGGTAAATTATTGATATTTAACATCTTAAAACTGAAAGCATCATTGAATATAATGATGCTTTCAGTTTATATGACCTGTTTGTAAAAAACGATTGTGGTTTTGTGGTTTTCTTTTCCAACGGATGACACAGATTTCCCCGATTTTTATGGTTAATATTATGTATGGTTCTTTACACGTACAAATGCCTGTAAACTCCAGTACAAATACTGGGCTTCAAAATCGGAAATTTATACCTTAAAATTCACTCTTTTTTCGCCGTTACTTTGGTATGTTCAAAAGAAGCTTCAAAACCCTGAACAACGGCAGCATCCGAAAAGCCAGGAAAAGAGTAGGAACCATATCAAATATTTTAATCATGAAAAATCCAGAAAATGTTGCTCCCTTTGTGGAAGCATCACAAATTATTACAGAACTGAAAGACAGAGCCAATGATATTCTTTCCAGTGTTTTAAGTACAGACCTGTCTGCAATCACTATTAATGGAAAAGGAAATTTCCCTTATTACTGGCAGAATCCGTCTAACCTGAAGTTTAATAAAAAAACTTACGACTGGATCTCTTCCAATCTTAGAGCCAATACTGAGCCGGTACAGCTTGATCAGGTATTTACCAATTACTTTATTGATGCTTTCTCAAAAGTCAATTATTCCTTATCAGTAGAAGATACGGCTGTACTGAATGATGCCCATACAAGGGCTACAGATCAGCAAATGGCTTTACTTAATGCCTGGGTAGCGGCTTATAATACGCTTCCTCCAGCTACGGATACCATGCAGCCTATTGATATCATTATGGATAAAATTGCTACAGAATGGGCTAATCCTTCCACTACTTTGTACCAGATTCAGAAGAGTGATAACCTTGATGCGTTACTGAATAAGACACCGGCAAGCGGTAAACCTATTATCCCTGTCTTAGCCAATTATCTGGATGCGTTGGGCGCCACAATATCTTTACAGAATAATGTGACAATGAATAATGGCTACCTGTCCAAAGCATTGAAGAATGTACAGAATCCTAAAAAAGAAAACGGCGGACTGCTCCTGAATGACGACAGTGTTTTACCCGCTTTCGAGGTGACCACTCCGCTCAACGAAATTTTAAACGGCCTTAAAAATACTTCTCAGACCGCTCAGATCGACATGGAGGTAAGCCGTGAATCCGAAAGCCGTTTCCGGGTTTCCGTAGAAGGGAAAACGGGTTTTTCTATTCCTATCTTTGATTTCTTTACCCTGGGAATTGGAGGGAATGCCAATTATTTCAGTGAAGATATTGCGATAAGCAAAAACTCTATCAAAATATCAATGATGTTTACAGGGGTTACTCTTGTGAACTTTGGACCAAAAGACTTTAATATTGCCAGCAATATGTACTGGGCATGGTTTGACCCGATCCGTAAAGCACAGATCAACAGCAGAGACAAAGAGGAAGAAAAGCATATCTCAGGATATAAGTTTTCTCCGGATCCGGGGATGAAATTCGGACCAGAAGGGCCTTTCGGATTACTGAACGGAGTAGCAATTTCCAATTATCCTACTGTAGAAATCACGGTAACGGGTGAAGATTATAAAAGTATTCAGAAAACCTTTGAACAGTCTTCTTCGGCTACGCTTTCTTTCTTGGGAATTCCGCTGGCAAGTGTTAAAGAATCTACTTATTCTTCTTCCTTCTCAGTAGATCATTCAAAATCATCAATCAAAATTACACTCAGTCCTCCGCCAAGTCTGGTGGCTGGTAACAACAGAGATTCCATAGCATGGGTTCTGGGTGCGGTTGTGGATTATCCGGCAGAAGTGAATGATGACGTTGTACTTATTAGTGATGAAGAACTAGTCGGTAAAGGAGCTTATCCTAACTATCAGCTGTATAAAGATAACTTCGGAACTACTTATTGTTCCGTAAAAAAAGTAAAATCTCACGCCGTGGGTGCCACATGGGTAAGTGAATGTCTTGCCGCCCATCCGGGAACAAGTGCTGCAGGAAAACCATGGACAAGCCCTAAACAATCCGGAGTGATCTGGCCATAAACCAACAAAAAAATAAGTAGTAAAAAATAGACTGTCTGAACAAGACAGTCTATTTTGTTGGATTTTATTTCAAGATCTTCTTATTCTGTCAATTTTCAGAATTTTTACTGGTTCGAACCAGGGAAACTTTGAAGAATAGGATATTTTAAAAAACTATTTGACCAGAAGATAGATTCCGACACCAATAGCAGCATAAGCCGTAACAGTAAGAATGTCAGCAATGGGCTGTGAAAAGCGTTTTTCTGCAATTCTCTCGCTATTGATCTGGTTCTTATGGAACTTCAGACTTTTTTTGGCATTTCGAACAGGATGTGCTACCAGGCTGTCTCCTTCCCAACGGTCAACAATTACTTTATAACTTTTGTTGTCTACTTCAATTCTGACATTTTTACCTGCAGCCAATTTTTCCTGAACATTGATAGGAGCAGGGGTGGGCTGTGCACTCAGAATTGGAGCTGAAGTGCTGGTATCCATCATTTGCTGGGAAGTATTATTAGCTACAGCGGTATTCTTTTTAGGACCTTGATTATTGTTGGCAGCCGGATCTACTGGCTTTTTTACCTGGTAGGTATAGCAACTGGTAAGCATACATAATATAATGATGAAATAAAAATTCTTTCGCATAAGCCAAATTTAAGAATTAAACGGAATATTTGGGACTTTCTTTTGAAAGATGATGTTTTTTTTGAATATTCTCCATTGTTCCTGATGTAAAAAGTCTCAAAATATTAGTACGGCTAAAGTAAAAAACAGTGTCCTGTTTTTGCCAGTACAATACAACTTTTGGATAAAAAGATGTATATGCTATCCTCGTCATGGGTTAAAGCTTTGACAAAGATTTTTTTTCATATTTATATTGAGAGCAAAAGGAAAAGATATTTTTAATATATCCCTTACGTATGACATATGTAGTAGGTAAATGAGTTGTTGATGTATGAATAATTTGTTAAAAATGCATTTTTGATGTATGCGCATATTGTTGGTATATTTCTTATCTCCTTACATTTATAAAAACAAAATGATCAAATAATGAAAGAAAAATTTCTATTACTTGGAGGCTTTATGCTTAGCCTTCAGGTGTTCTCGCAAATAGGTGTTAATACACCAAATCCTCAGGCCAGCCTGGATGTAGTAGGTAAGCCCACCTCTACTAATGTATTCGATGGTATTATTGCTCCCAGAATTACGGGAGCACAACTCAGAGAAAAGACATATACCCCAAAACAGCAAGGGGCAATGGTGTATGTAACAGCTGCTGATACAGCTCCCGGCGGGCAGACAGCAGAGGTTACCAGCACAGGGTATTTTTATTTTGACAGCAACCTGAACCGCTGGCAAAAACTGAACTCGGGAGCTGTCACCGTTGGGGATCCTACAACAGATGCTTTCATTGATGATCCGTCCAATACAATGGTAAAATTAGGAGCAGCCTCTACCGGAGCCGCCAGATCTTCCAACACCGATTTCGTTATTAAAGACAACGGAAGAGTGGGGATAGGAACTGAATTACCTGATACAGCCCTGCATATAAAAGAAAACGACAACGCTAACAGTAATCAGCTGAAGGTTCAAGCAACCAATAGTTCTCCGTTGATTAATCTGGAAAGAACAGGAAGCACTAATTTATCTTCCGGAACAGAGCTTGGAAAATTATCCTTTAATGGAAAGATTGCAGGAGCTAATTTTCCATTAGCAGGGATAAAAGCTAATTACTGGGGAAACGGGACAAGCAATTCTTCAGCTCTTACATTTTCTACCAGTGACCGGCCCGCTGTTGTAATTAACGAGAATGGGAGTATGGGAATAGGGCGTTCCGATGCCAATTATGCAATGTCTCCCACGCAAAAGCTGGATGTAGACGGAAATGTAAGATTCAGAGATGTTCCGGCATCCATGTTGAATAGTACGGACATGTTAATGGCGTTGGATGCTAACGGAGTTGCTAAAAAAGTAGACATCACAACACCGGCCAGTGTTTTGGTTGCTACAAGAACAGGTCCTTCCGCTAAACCGGGAGATGGCTCCTCGGCCATCATGTGGTTTGAAAATACCCGTCTTTCTGATAATACCTATCTGACGAGAGTTGATAACGGCACGTTTAAGGCAGTCAAGACAGGATTATACACCATAAATATCACAGCCCACTTTGACCAGGTTCCTGAAGGGACATTGGCACAAAACCACTACAGAGGAGTAACAGTAGGGGTAAGGACTACAGCAAACAAACTTACCCAGCATTATGGATCTAATTATATGGGAAATGGATATACCAATATTACTGCTGTTTTTATATTAAATGCAGGAGAAGAATTTCATGCATACAGCCAATGTGATAAATGAGGTACATACAGACAGTTGGAAGCTACTATGTCCGTTGTTTACACACCTTTATAATATGTTAGGACCATTTTATATAAAAAGACAAAGAACTGTTTTTGCATGCCCGGTAGGTGTTTCAGACAAAGAGACTTATGTTTTGGTATCCTTGTCAAGGTTTTAAAACTTGACAAGGATATTTTATTGTTTTAGAATGCTTGATTTGTAATCGTAAAAGCCACATGAAAGGATTCGTGAGGCAGCAGGGCATTCTGAGAACCTTCATAACGTCCAGTTCCCACCTTCCAGCCTTACACATATATGATAGATAAAAAAAACAGCCGGTATCAATCAAATTTTTATATTTGCATGGGTTGGGGCAGGGCTCTTGGAAGACTGCCAGAATACCCGTAAAAACTTAAAAATATAATAACCCAAAACAAAGAATGATAAGGAATGGATAAGAGTAATTTATTAATTATTATAGCTTCGGTTTCTATATTCATTTCTGTACTTCTTGCTGTTTTCCTCCTTACTGTAAAGACCAGACACAGGGTAAGCAATGTTCTATTTGCTGTTTTTCTCATCCTGAACGCTATAGATATTTGCGATCCTTTATTTTATGGGATGGAAGGTGGGCCGTCTAATCTGGGAATGTTCAAAAACATGTTTGTTTTCCTGCAAATTCCGGTTTTTTATCTCTATGTATTATCCGTTTGTTATTCGGATTTCAAACTGAAACCTCAGCACCTGCTGCATGTGCTTCCGTTTATCATTACTAATCTTACTTTAGTGCCTCGTTTTTATGGTGTAGATACTGCATCCAAAATTTTCTTTATTGAAAACCGGCAAAATATGATAGAACTGAAGTTTAATCATATTCTCCTCCATGTTCAGATGATCATTTATTTTGTTGCGGTTTTCAGGGTATTGAGAAAATCGAAGACGCTTTATCTTGAAAATTATGCAGGGAAAAGTATAAGCTCCTACAACTGGCTGTTTCAGTTTACGGTTATATTGTGCATTGTATATAGCATTGCTCTTTTAAAGAACATCCTGAAATTTTCAGAGTATGTTCATATTTCAGAAGAGATAAAGGCTGGACTTTTATTATTATCCCTTTTTATTATCTGCTGGTATCTTTTCAAAGCACTGAATCATCCTGAGCTTTTCAGAAATGTAGATTCAAAATTGAAGCTGGTGTCTGAGCTGGTTTCGGAAGAGAAAGGCAATGAAGAATCTGCGGTAAGCGACATAGAATATAATGAGAAGCTTTTGAGATTAAAAAACTATATGACTGAGAAAAAATCTTTTCTTAATTCTTCTCTCACCATTCAGGATGTGTCCGGTGAAATTGAAATTCCTGTGCGCGAATTGTCTCTTTTGATCAATCACCAATTGGGGCAGCATTTCTATGATTTTGTAAATACCTATCGCATAGAAAATGCAATGAATATGTTAAAAGATGAAACCAAAAGTAAGGTGACGATCCTTGAAATTCTGTATGAAGTGGGATTCAATTCAAAATCTTCTTTTAATACAGCCTTCAAAAAGCATACGGGGACTACGCCTACGCTTTATCGTAAAAATTTGTAATACAGTAATTTGTAATTACCCATACGCTTTTTTGGAATGATTCGAACGTATTTTTTCTGATCAATCGGGACGATTACTTTTATTCGGTCGCCTGTCTTGAGGAGCTTCCACATCTTTGTATCGAAATTAATATTTAACATTAAACAATGATACAATGAAAACGTCATTTCAATTTTTAGCAGTACTGTTATTCTTAAGCAGTTTTTCTTTCGGACAAAAAGTTTCCACAAAAATCGATTCTATCATCCGGGATAATTATAAAAAAAATCCAGAGGTAGGAATCAGTGTTGGCTTTATCAGTAACAATGAAGAATACTATACTGCATATGGCAATGTAAGTAAGGAAAGTAAAGGCAGAATCGACAAAAACTCTCTGTTCGAAATTGCTTCGATTACTAAAATTTTAACTGCCAATTTAATTGCCCAGGCAGTGATAGACCACAAGATAAAACTGGATGATTATATAGACCGTTTCCTTCCCAAAGAATATGTGTTGCATCAAAATCTTAAAAACAAAATCAGAATTTCAGATCTCGCATCCCATCAATCTGGTTTACCTGACATCGACTTTCCAAAATTAATAGAACTGAATCCTCAGCAGCCTATAAGCAATGTTAACCAAAATACCTTGACCACTTTAATCAATACCTGCAGTGAGCTGAAAGATTATGGTAAATACCGGTATTCTACCATTGGCTATACTTTATTGGGACAGATTCTGGAAAAGGTATATAGGAAGAGCTATGATGTCATTGTAAGAGAAAAATTAACAGCTCCCCTGAAAATGACCACTACATTAACGAAAGATTTTAATGTGAAAAACAGAACAACCGGCCATAATCCGGATGGAGGAATTCAGGAATTTTTCTATTGGAATGTGACTGCTCCTGCGGGATTGTTAAAATCTAATTCAGCTGATATGATCAGGTTTTTAAAGGCTGTACTAAATGATAAGACCCAAGTAGGACAGGCTTCCATCATAGGGGAAAAAATCTTTTACAAAGATGACAAAAGAGAGATGGGATTAGGTTTGAATATCTCAACGGATGATCAAAATACGCTCTATTTAAAATCCGGAGATTCTATGGGACAATCTTCCATCATATGTTACAACAGGGCTAAAAAATGGGGAATTATTATCCTTCTTGATCAGAGAAACTCTAAAATGAGACAGGATCTTCTGAATACAATTTATGATACCGTTCTGAAATAACCTTAGTATCCCTGTTTATTACATCAATATTCATTTTAATAAAAAGGGACAAGCTCAATATAACTTGTCCCATATGATTATTGTAAAACCTGCTGGTCATAAAGAAGATTATCGTCTTCATCAAAGCTTATGATCAACACTTTATATTGTTTTGCACTGTCATTATTAAAGAATTTGATTCTTGGAGGAACATAGTCGCTGTCAAATAAATTAGGATTCCAGTACAGTGTTTCGCGGGTATCATTTTCAATTTTTTCCGGAGCATCGTCATCTATCATTTCAATAGGGAATTCAGAAGGTTTATCATATCCTTTGATGATGGATGAGTTGTTCTTCCTCGTTTCTTTTTCATTACTTTTAGATTTCATATTCCCCTTCATCGTGTAGATGGCTACGGCATCACCTATTAATCCGGATCCTTTAATGATTTTTACCATCGCAATATTATTAACCGGAAGACTGGAAATCATGGTAGGATCAGTAGGTATTTCATCTAAAAATAGTTTAGCTTGCTGGCCTCGGATATAAGGTACGCTTGCTCCTGAGTTGTTTTTCTGAAATGTTAAGCCCGCAGCTCTTCCCTGCAGCCAGTCTAAAATATTGCTTGATCCTGATATATGCTGATCTTCATTAACGAAATCAAATACAGTTGAATTTAAGGAACTGAACATTCCGCTGGACAGCTGTTTTTCAAGCTCTGCTTTCGGATCTTTCTTTTTTCCTACTAAAGCTATTGCCTGGATTTGTATATCATTACTTTCTTTCTTTTTAATGTTTTTCTGAGTGTTGATAGCTCTGGAAATTGTTGAAGGCAGGTTTTTATTTTTGTCCGTTTTTACCAATGTATATTGAGTTGCCGGGAAATTGCCTTTAAATTGAGAGGGAGTAACTAACGGTTCTATGGTGACATATAAATCATCATTTCCTGATTCTTTATTTTCTGAATTGACAAAGGCTGTAATTTCCAGCGGTTCATCATTATTGAGGTTATTTAAATAAATATATCCGTTTTGATCTGTTTTGAATTGGCTGAATGCAGGCTGGTTTTGGCCGGATTTTGCTAATAAATTGACATTCGTATTGGGCAGAAGAGCATTGTTTTTAATGGGTTTTACCCTGTAAGAAAGGTATTTTTGTGATGGGGTTTTAATGACGGGAGCAGTTCCGCTGAGTACTGAACTCCAGTCGAATCTTTTCCAGTTTTCAGAAATAAGCAGGGCGTCCAAAGCTTCAGTATTGGTATTCTTGGAGAAGTATTGGGCCGGGCTGTCTATTCTTGTGGTAAAATCTCCCGTTAACCAAAGTGCGCTCAGAATATTATCTGCTTCCGGAGTTTGAGTTCCGTTATCTTCACTTACCAAAACCGTATAGTTTTTGAAATAAGATTCCGGAGAAAGATCAATACTGTTGAAAGCTCTTGGCGTTGTTTTTAAGCTCTGACCTACTATTTCCGCTTTCTCAATCTTTAAATTACCAGGTTTTATAAAACAAAGCCTTTGTGCAGCCACATTATCCTGTTCATCAAAAATAACCAATTGCAGAATACCATTAGCGCCATTACTGATTTTCGTGGGAATAAGACTTGATGCTTCATTGGTCAGATGGTTGATATTGGCTCTGTAAGCAAGATGATTATTGATGAGTCCGATAATTTTATAACCCTGAAGCTGTTGTTTTAGATTAACACCTTTTAAGTTATACTTTATCCCTTCTTTGGAACTTGAAACTTCTATATTCAGGCCGCTGTCTGCAACTTGTGGCAGATCTATTGTTTGGCTTTTTCCTGTATTATCCTGAATAATGGCCTGATATTTCTTTCCTGATGCCGGAGTTATCTTAAAAGAAGCAACATTTTTATCAAAAGACTTGAATGTGGTAACAGCAGTGTTGGGATTTTGGCTGTCTATAATTTTTCCGGACCAGTTTTCCGGCAGCGAAGAATTGGAAGATAACCTTACCGCAAATTTTGTAGGCATACCGTTAATGAAAGTTCCGCCTTCCGGAAAAACTTTGGCAGACCAATCGGAGCTTTTTGCAATGACCAGGGATTCCAAAGAGTTTGGATTATAAACCGGAATTGTTTTGACAATTTGGAAATCTTCATTAAAATTGGTCATGTAAGGAGTATAAGCTCTTACAAAATATACCTGTTCAGGAAGATCTTCTTTCAGTTGAAAATCTCCGCTGCCTTCACCATTGGTAAGGAGTATTGTTTTCCAGTCTATTAATTTTTTATCAGAATTATACAGCTCAACAAACAGAGTAGTGGATAATGCGGAACGGTTATAACCGTCAAACACAAAACTTTTGAACCAAATCTTATCACCAGCGGCATATTGCGATTTATCGGTAAGAACATATACTTTTTCCTGTTCGTAATTATTCTCAAGATTAGTAATTGCTTTTTCTAATTTGGTTTGTGCCAGTACAGGCTGTACCATTGAAAGAAGCAATACACAGAACATATTTTTCATAGAAATCTCAGCGCATTTTAATTCTTTGCTAATGTAATCATTTAAAGGCTTCTGGAGTTGATTTTTAATATGTTATTTCATAAGAAAGAAAATAGCTTGATGATGGTTTTCAGTTAAAGATTCATGCATGCATTGCCTGATGCTGTATGGCGGTTATCAGGTTGTACTTGTGAATTAAACAGGAACGTACTGTAAATTACAATTTTAGATATTGAAATTTAATCAATATTTAGTGATAAAAAATATTTTGAATGAATATTTTTATTATTTTTATAAAATAAACTAAAACATGAAAATATATGAAATTTATTCACATTCCCGAATTCAACCTGACATAGAACCTTAAAAAATCCTTTTCAATTTAAATGACAAATAAGCCTCACCTGATGAGAGGCCTGTATTTCTATGTACATCAGGATAGACATAATTAAAAATTGATACAAGCAAAATTAAGCTTAAATAAATCCTTAAATCCAATTATTCCTATGGAAAAATCACACAATCACACCCATGGCTGCACCCATTGCTCTTGCCACAATCCTGTTTTGGATGTTCTTAAAGAAGAACTTTTCAGTGCAGAAAATATGACAAAAATAAATCCGGGTTCCGGAAAAGCCATCCACGAAAAACCACAAACTCTGATGATAAGCGGAGGAATCATCCGTCCTATGATTGGAGGATCAACAGATACCGTTGAATCCGTGGGAATTGCTGATGGAAAAGTAGTGGTAACCGGTACAAAAGATCAGGTAGAAGAATATATGAAAGAGAACTATCAGGGATTTCAAAAAAAAGAATTAACCGGTACTCAAACTTTACTTCCCGGTCTGATAGAGCCTCACGTTCATATGGTTCCAACTGCAATGATGCAGGGCTGGCTGGATCTGAGCCCTTTTGAAGGACAGAATTTGAAGGCTGTATATGACCTGGCATCTGTGGGAACAATCATCAACAGTCACATTCCCAAAATTCCCGAAGCTGTTATTTTGGGCAGAGGATTGGATCCGTCTTTAATGCCTTTTAAGGAAAAAGAGGGCAAAAAAGAGCTGATAACGATTGATAATGTAATACTTGATACCATTAATCATGATGTTCCCATGATGCTGTTAAGCGCCTCTATGCACACCCTTTATCTGAATACAAAGGCGCTGGAGTATGTATTTAATCATAATCCTGATATAAAAAGCGAGTATAAAACGGTTGACAAATATATCAGTGAGACAAAAGGCCAGCTGCAGGAAGGCTTACAAATGACTCCGGCACTGAAGACAGTAAAGCTTCAGATTATTGCGATGAGTATAGAGATTAACCGGTATCTTACCCATCTTTTCAATACTGCCAATTCAAGAGGAGTTACTTTTATGTATGATGCCGGGCTGAATAAAGGCTCAGAAATCCTTTTAAGCAAATATTTCGAAACTCATCCTGAACGGGTAAGAACAGGCGGGGCATATCTTTGTTCCAGTCAGGAAGATGTTGATCAACTGGAGCACTATAAAGAGCCGGAGCATTATAAACCTGTCTATTACGGTCATATCAAAGTAGTTTCAGATGGCTCTAACCAAGGTTTAACAGGATATCAGAGTACTCCTTATCTTTGTGATCCTGCAAACAATACCGGAGTATTTAATTTTCCGCAGGCAGGTATTCCTGCCCATACAATTCCGCCAGGCTATAATACATTAATTAATAGCGTGGTAGCTGTAAAAGGCTGGCCGCTAATGGTTCATGCCAATGGAGATCAGGCGGTAACATTTGCCATTAATGCGTATCAACGCAGTTTAGCCCAATATAGAGGTCCGGAGCTTCGTAACCGTATAGAACACTGTTCACTGCTGACGGCGGAGCAAATTACCAATATGCTTCAAATTGGGGTTTCCCCAAGCTTCCTTATCGGGCACGTGGGCTACTGGGGCTACGCTTTTAAAGAAGTGATCTTCGGTGAAAAGGCGCAAATGCTTGATCTTTGCGGTTCTACGCTTGCTGCCGGTATGAGAATTACCCTTCACAGTGACAATGAGGTAAGTCCATTGGGACCATTAAGAATGATGGAACAATCGATTACCAGAATCATGGAAAAGAATCCTAATGATATTGAAGTGTTGAACACTGCGGAACGTCTTACCCCGGAACAGGCTTTGATTGCCGTTACTTATGATGCTGCCTGGCAGTGTTATGCTGATAAATGGGTAGGTTCCTTAAATAAAGGCTTCTTTGCAGATTTTGTTATTTTGGAAAAAGACCCTCTTTCATTAAATACCCCTTCATTGCAATATATGAAAATGAGAGACATTCCGGTACTGGAAACCTGGGTGGGTGGAATACCTGTGTATATAAATGATAAAGTAACAAAACCTGTCACTGAAAAAGATATGCTTTTTTCAGATAATTCATAGCAGGATTTTAAATAATTGCTAATCAAATCTTAATCAGAGTAGAGAACCATCTACTCTGATTTTTGTTTTTATAGGGGGGATTTTATGAAGGGATTTTAGCAACTATTTATTATGTTTTGAATTCTGTTGAGCATTTTAGTTTGTATCTTTCCTTTTCTAATCCAGGAAAAAAGATATTGGCTAATGGAGCTGGATTCACATAAATTTAAAAGCCAAAAAAGAATGACCATAAAAATCTATAGACCTGAAAACCCTGTACTAAAAAAATATATTGAATGCTTTTATATTCTCGAGCAGACCTCTGAAGAACCCTCAGCTGCTTATTTTACCTTTCCGAGTATCTATACCATTGTCACTGCCAGTGAGAAAACAGAAACCCTGGTCACCAAAAATAAAATAACAACCAGGTATTGCTCGTCCAACCCAATTGAAACAAACCTGGTAAGCGATTTTAATGAACCGGTATTGGTTAGCTATGAAGGCGTAATCAATGAAATTACTACCTACTTCAAGCCATTAGGGATCAATCCTTTTATACCGAATAATCTGAGATGTTATTCCGAGGGGAGCTTTCCGGATTTTAGTCCATATGAGGATTATAAAGAAACCATGGCTGCTATTCTTTCCACAAAAGATCCTGAAGAAAAAATAAAGGCGTTGGAATCATATTGGCTTTCAAAATTTCGTCCCTTTGAAGATGTCCTGCTGACAGAAGTACTCACAGAAATGCTCCATACAGATAATATCAACCAATCTATAACGAAGCTGTCTTATGCAACGGGTAGGTCACGAACAACGATCAACAAACATTTTGATCAGCATATTTGTAAAACACCCTCTCAGTTCAAAAAAATTATCAGATTCAGGGCAGCAGTTCAAAGCCGGCCTGACGACAAAAACAGAGCGGGTTTGTCTTATAGTCTGGATTATTTTGACCAGTCACACATGATCAGGGATTTTAAAAAATTAACAGGTTTTACGCCAAAAGTCTTTTTTTCAAAAATAACAACACTTGAAAAAGGATTCATAAAATGGATGTTTATTTAGCAGGGTTTACAAAAATACAATGATGATGATGGATTAAGTAGTAACATTGCAGCTTAATCATGTCATTCAAAAGTTTATGAAGCCAATCCTAATAATACTTTTATTCCCGGTTTTTATTTTCGGGCAGAAAAATGGGTCAGCAAACCTTGCGAAATATATGCAGGCTCAGGTTGAAATAAATAATTTTAGCGGAGCTGTTCTTGTATCGAAAAACGGCCGGGTTTTACTAAAAAAAGCGTACGGTCTGGCAGATTATGAGTGGAATATTAAAAATACCATAGATACTAAATTTCAGCTGGCCTCAGTAACAAAACAATTTACCGCCACCGCTATACTTCTGCTGATTGAAAAAGGAAAACTGTCTCTTGATGATAAACTGAGTAAATTTTTACCAGATTACCCAAAGGCTGATAGTGTTACGATCCATATGTTATTATCACATAGCTCAGGGCTGGCTATGGGTTTTAAAGAAATAGCTTTAAGCTCAATGGATAAAGATTCCGCGTATGCCAAAATAAAGAAAATACCTTATGAGTTCTCCCCGGGAACTAAAAGCGGATACAGCAATATCGGCTATTATTTATTGGCTAAGATCATTGAAAAAGTGTCAGGCGAGAAGTATGCTGTTTTCTTAAAGAAGAATATATTTGAAAAAGCAGGAATGAAGAATACCGGCGTTAGTAATAATGAATCGATTGTTGAAAAAAAAGCAAAGGCTTACTATCAGGCAGAAAGCGGGCTTATTCATAATCCCTTTATCAACTGGGAGATTAATGTAGGCCATGATGGCGTTTATTCCACGGTTGAAGATCTGGCCTTATGGGATAAAGCTTTATATGGAACAAATATTCTTTCTGCACAGATGAAGAAGCTCATGTTTAGTCCATACGGAGCTGAAAATTGGGGCTATGGCTTTATAATCAATCCGTTTTACAATCACGGGCATCAATTAATTGCTCATGACGGAGGTTTTTTCGGCACAATGACTTCCTTTAACCGCTTTACGGACGACAAACTCTTCGTGACCGTACTTTCCAATAATGAATCATTTTCCTATATTATAAGTTATGGACTTTCCGCTATTGCATTGGGAAAAGAGGTGGAACTTCCTTACAAACATCACAGGGTTGAAATAAACCCCGATTTATATGATCAATATATGGGTAAGTATGATAAAATTGACATATTGAAAATTGACAGTAAGCTTTATTTTAACAGTGTGGAAATGGAACTCATCCCAGAATCTAAAAACAAATTTTTCAGAGCAGATAATAATGACAGAACCATTGAGTTTATTCCGGACAGTGCGGGCCTTTACAATTCTATAATTCTGACAAAAGGAGGCGTAAAAGAAGTTGTAAGAAGAAGTAAATAGCCCAAACGGTCTTGATGCGTCAGAAATATAAGTGATCTGTGTTTTATCACCAAACTGTTTATTGGGATAAGGAGCAGAATTAACATTTTTATAAAACAGAATCGGCAGATCCAGGCATATGATGCCATAATTTTTTCTATATTTAGAGGAAGTTTAATAGGATATAGGTTTTAGTGATGTTTAGAAACAGGGCTTGTGTTTTTATTTTGCACGCTGCCTTGCCTGTAGATACCAATATAAAAAAAAACAATGCCGATAAACCTGATACCTCCGGACGGAGGCCTGTTATACAAAGAAACAGATATGACTCAGTTGTTCCCTGAGCCTTTCAATGCAATAACTGCCCTGTTTTTTTTAGCCATAGCCGTTTTCTGGACGCTTAAATTGAAAGGTCATTACAAAGAATATCCTTTTTTAACCTACTGCCTGGTTTTATTATACATTGGTGCTATTGGGGGAACGGTTTACCACTCATTCAGGCAATGGCCGGTATTTATTATGATGGATTGGCTGCCTATTATGCTGCTCTGCCTTTCTGCCGGATTTTATTTTGTAGCGCAGAGTACCAGATGGTATTATGCGGTTGCAATGGTTCTGGGATGTCTGATATTGATGCTGGGTTTGAGAAACTGGATTCTTATCGGTAATCCTTCTCTTTTTATCAATGTCAATTACGCCATCATGGCCTCATTTGTAGTTTTTTCGGTACTAAGGTATTTGATCTATACCCAATGGAAAGCGGGCAAATGGGTAGGATTTGCCGTGTTGTCATTTGTTTTGGCACTCACCTTCCGCATCGCTGACAAATGGGAATGGTTCAGTTTCGGAACTCACTTTTTATGGCATACTTTCGGGGCGGTGGCGACGTTTTGTATGTTTAATTATATCTATCTTACGCGGAATGTAATTGGGAAGAGATAGGTTGTTAATTCTCTTCGCAAAGTTTCAAAAAAGGATTTGGAGGATATGTATGCTTAAAACCAAAAACAAAGCTTGAAAAACATTATATGCGGCAATATGGATTACAGTCAACCAAAATATATTTGATCACTGAAGGAGAAAATTCATTACAATTAATTCAGGAATATTATGAAGACAAACAGGAAGGAAATTAAGGAAACAGATTTTTCAAAATTTACAGGTGAAGAACTTGCGGATGCTTTTGTCTTTCCTGCTGATCAAGTTTTGAATACGAAGGAGAAAAAAGATGAGGAAGACTTCTGGGCAGTTCGCTGGAAACAATTTGACAATCGCACTCACAGTCAGAAAATGTATTCAAGATTGTTACAGCTAAAGTTTCAATTGGAAGACTATATAGATAGCAGCCAATATCTGGAAGCGTTTAGTTTTGGATTTTTTTTAAATGAGTACGTTAACAGACAAGACAAAAAAGATAAAGACTTTGCTGTTGAGGTGGATGTGAAGCCAGCTGTACTTAGCCAATATATTAATAACCATCGAAAGCCGACAGATGAGTTCATCATCAGGCTTGAATTACATTCCAACGGGCTGATTCCCGCAATACATTGGTTTAAGGTTATCCAAAAAAATAAAGAACATGAGATCATGACCAATCAGAAATTAAGAGAGGAAGAAAGTAAGCATGTTAAAAACAGACTTGGATTTGCTTATTAGCTTTCATTTGCTTTAAAAGGGGATAGTTTGGGAACTTCAGATCAATCAAGAATTTCCGCAGAGGGCTTCGGCAGCAAAAACTCGATTGCAGATAAAAATTCTAAAGGAGGGAAGGCACAAAACTGTAGAGTAGAGCTGTTTAACAATAAGGTAACCTTATAAAAATATAGAATTAGATTAAAAATCCCAACGAAAGCTGGGATTTTTGTTTTAATTTCTACTGAGTAAAGTATAGGAATGCTTCAGTTTCGGAATCCACTTTTTATGACATACGTTTGGGCTGGCAGCAACATTTTACATGTTAAATTATATCTTTCTTACGGGAATATAATTAGGAAGAGATAGGTGGATTTTATTTTTCTGTAGTGAAAAGTTGGGAGACTTCGGAGAGGAAGTTTTTTTTAGGTTAAAAAAAATCATAAAAAAAATAGATAAAACATAAGTGTTTTTTATGAGTAAGTCAAATATATATATTTAGGGTCAATTTGAGGGTAAACTTATTTTAAGTAAGTAATCTTTTATGCTTTCTTTGCAACCTCAAATTACAGGAATTAAATTGGATAAGTGAGATTTAGATGATTATAGAGAAATTGGTAAATGTAAATAAGTATATTTTATGATAGCATTCCATTATTAAGTTCCTGTAATTTATTATTCATTTTAACTTTTTATATGTTTCTTCTATATTCTTTTTTAGAATATAGAAGTTTTTTTAATGCAGTTTAAGGAATTAAGATTTGATAGTCTCTATTATAATTAATATTCTTCTATTTATAATTGAAAGTGTTTTTGCAATACAATTGCTTTATGTTACTATGATAAGTGCTTTTAGTAAAAAAAATCTTAAAATTTTATATTTCGCTTTGCATATGAATGCCATGAGGCTCTCTCAAAAGTACTCCCTCTTTCGGACTCCTTGCCTGGCAACTTTTGTGATTTAGGAGATCTTCAGAGCGTTAATTTGCCTTTATCTTATTATTTCGAATATTGCTTTGTAAATTTAATTGGCAAATATTTAAGTTGTTGTTTTTTAGTGTTTAATAAGATTTGAGAGGGGTGTTTGAGGGGTATTTGAGAGGTATTTGAGAGGTGGTTTTTTAGTTTATCATTGCAGTTATCAATTACTTTGCAGCCATTATTTTTGTTATTGTAGTAATTATAAAAAAATCAGTTGTATGATAAATTTTAAGCAAATACATATTGGTAATTTGTTGAAACGAGAAGTTGAGTATAACAAAATAGACAATCAAAGAATTTGCAATTTTTTTAAATATGATTCAATGAGAATTGAGGAAATGTATAGGTCGGAGAGTATTGATCTAAATGAACTTTTAAAGTGGTCAAAACTCTTGGAATATGATTTTTTTAGAATTTATTCACAGCATCTTATATTATATTCTCCCCCTAAAACTGATCACCACATTCCAAATAAACATGTAAAAAATAAACTGCCAAATTTCAGAAAAAGTATTTATACAAAAGAGTTAATAGATTTTATCATTGAGTTGGTAAGTACAGGTAAGAAAACAAGAAAAGAAGTAGTTGATCAATATAAAATCCCAAAGACAACTTTATATAAATGGCTTCAAAAATACAATGAAAAAAGGGAATCCGAATTATAAATTAATTTATTCAGATATGATAGATCTGAAATATCCTTTTAAAAAGGAACAGTGTGCTAGCATTCTTAATAAGGAACAGTTTACATGTTTGGATGTAATTAATATTAATAAAATAATATTTGGAGAGAATGAAAGTGAAGAAAATAAAAATCAAAAATTTAAATGCTATGATAAAAATACCATTTTTAAAATATTAGAATATCAGAAAGAAAATCATCTTACAAATACACAAGTAGCAGCAGAATTTAAAATGAGTAGAAATACTTTAGCCAGTTGGAAAAAAAAATATATTATAAAATAACCTGTATGAAGAATTTCTGAACATTATTATTGTTCTTTTCTCATTTTAACTTTCTATCATAAGTTAAGAACTTTAATTATAACTAATAAAATATAAAACAGAATGAGAAAATAAAAAAAAGATGAAATGTAAAGTTGTGATTTTTTAGGAATTAATTAAACACAATTAATTATTAGTAAAAAAATATATTTAATTAACATGAAATTATGAAAAAAGTATTATTACTTGCTATTTTTACATCGTTTGTAAATATAGCAATGGCACAAAGTAATGGAGGCGTTGGGATAAACACAACATCTCCTGATCCTTCAGCCGTTTTGGATATTGTTTCCAATCCGCAAGGGACAGCAACTCACAAAGGAGTTCTGATTCCCAGAATGACAACTGCGGATAGGAATAGTATTGTGAACCCGGCTAGTGGACTTATGATATTTAACACCTCAGTTCCCTGTTTTCAGATAAATAATGGAACACCCGCTACTCCAAAATGGGAATGTGTTGGAGGAGATCCTTCTTCTAATGGATCGGCTATAGTAAGCAGTTATAACTGTTCGGGTGGAACATCAGGAATATTGAGTACAGGTATTCCTGCTAATGGAGTTACTCATACGGTGATAGCTACTGTAGAGAAACCAGGAAACTATTTTATTACAGCTACGGCTAATGGTGTTACATTTTTTGCCAGTGGTGTATTCACTACTACAGGGGTGCAGGAAATTACACTTACTGCGGTAGGAACTCCTTCTGCTACAGGAACTTTTACGTATAACTTAAATACCTCACCAAGCTGTAGCTTCACAATGGACGTGAAAGACGGTACAAGCAATGGAACCGCACATGTCAACAGTTGGAATTGCGGTACAGCTTCCACTGGAGAAATGGTAGTAGGGCAAACTGTAAGTGGAGTAACGCAAACTATTACTGCAGATGTTGCAACAATAGGCTCATATGATATTAGTGTAAGTAATAATGGAGTTGTTTTTGCAGGTTCAGGTACATTTACTGGTACCGGATCTCAAAATATTGTTTTAACCGCTGTAGGTATACCCGTGGCGGCTGGTCTTTATTCTTATAATCTCAATGTATCCAATGGATGCAGCTTTTCCAGAACGGCTATATCAAAACCTGTGGTAGCAGATTTACAATGTCTTAATGCTATTGTTACCGGTACCTTGCTTTCCGGGGTTTCTTCTAACGGAGTTTTTGTTAAAGTCCCATATACAGCAGGAAACGGAGCAGCATACAATACGATGATCATCAACAGTACAGGCGTAACAGGTTTGGTTGCTGTTCTTAATGCTGGTTCTGTTAACAATGGAGATGGAGAACTGTTCTTTACTATTTCCGGTACTCCTCAAGGTATTGGAGAAGCAGTTTTTCCTCTGTCATTTGGAGATAAGTCTTGTGATTTTAAGATAAACGTTTCCATACAGGGGGCAATATCGAATATTGTTTGTGGAAGTACTACAGGAAGCCTTACTGCAGGACAAGCTGCTTCTGGTGTTACCTATAGTTTTGGATATGAGGGAGGAAATGGAGGACCATATTCTGCTGTTTCTGTATCATCATCCGGAGTAGCAGGTCTTGTAGCCAGCTTACCGGCAGGAGATCTTGCTAATGGCAATGCTAATTTAACCTTAACTATATCAGGAACTCCTTCCCAAAGCGGTACAGCGAATTTTAATTTTACTTTTGTTGATAAGGTCTGTTCGTTTTCTATACCTGTGAATCTTCCTTCGGCAGATGTATCATCTTTAGATTGTGGTACAGCAACTATCAGTCCTAATATGGCATACTTTAATCAGGCATTTAATGGTACTGTAACTATTCCATATACTAATGGAAATGGAGGTGCTTATAGTGCAGGCGTAGGAGTGAACTCTACCGGAGTTACAGGGCTTTCATTGAAATTAAGAGCAGGAACACTTGCTAATGGAGGTAATGGTAATCTTATATTTGATGTAACGGGTACTCCTTCAGGATCTGGCTCTACAGCTAATTTTAATGTGATTTTTGGTTCTAAAAACTGTACAATATCTATTCCTGTAAGTGTTTCTCCCGGATCATATCCTACAGGTACAGGAACTTTAGGGGGGAAGGTTTGTTTTGATGTTGTTGAAGTAAATGACTCTGCGGAAGGATGCGGAACTAAGGTATCAAGAGCTGGGGATAAAACCAATTTTGCAACCAACCATACTTTCTCATATACATTCACGCCAAACGGATCTGTAAATAATGTAAGATTTGCGTTTGTCAATAAAAATGGTGATGTGATCCAAAGCATTAGCGGAGGAAATCCCGGGAATAATATTACGACTCCTGTAGTTGCTACAGTGAACTATTATCAGGATTTGAATCAAGCTGGTAAAGCTGCCGGACTTACTTCAGAGAATGCTTTAATTGCAGAAATTTATGTAATTTATAATAATGGTGCTACCGGAGGTACTACAGTACAGCAAAAGGTGGTTGTTTCAGTAAAAGACTGTTCTTGCTGTATAGCCAATATGGGTAATGGAGAATACAGAGATTTTCTATGCCATAATTTAGGAGCTGATACAACTAAAGATCCAAATGTCCCTTCTATAGATATAATGGGATCTTATCTGCAGTGGGGAGAACGCGGTCCAAATCTTACAGGGAATTCTGTTATAGATTGGCAGACAGCTGATAATAATGCATTGTTGGGCTATGCAGCACCACTAAGAGTTAAGCCTGGTAATGCCGTTGTAGCTACTGCGATACAAAATTGGAATATTAAGGCTTACCAAAATCCTATTTCTCTTTATGGAAATTTTAGGAATGGGGATTCTTGGTTAAATGCTAGTGGTAAAACAGCAAACGATCCTTGTCCTGTTGGCTATCGTATACCAAGTAGTGCTGAATGGCAAAAAGTTAAGAATAATAATGTAATGACTAAAACAGGTGTTTGGCAGAATGTAGTATCGCCTACAAATCCATATACTCAGGCTATACATTTCGGACCTGATGCAAGTACAAAGTGGCTTACTTTTCCTGCGGCAGGTGCGGTTTCTTTAGGAACTAACGGAGCAGGGGTTAAAGGTCAGGTTATTAATATAGGTAACAGTGCCAATGCTTGGTCGAGTACTCAAGGTACAAGTTGGCAATATGCTAATGCTGTTTATCTTTTTGCGACTGGTACCCTTGGTGTAACTGGGAATTTTTCTAAAGCGGATGCGTATCAGATTAGATGTATAAGAGAATAAGATCACTAATTTTAGCTACAATATAATAGCGGTTAAAATTGAAAAAGGTCTGTTAAAAAAACACGACAGCTTAAGCTGTCGTGTTTTATTTACGATTAGGTTTTATAGAATACTTATTACAGATAATCAATTATGGTCTTATTGTACCCGCTTAATAACAGTGTAAAATTATATTAGCAGACGTATAAAAATCTATACCCGCAGATATAACAGATATATATGTGTAAAGAAATATTTCATATATATCTTGCCTATTTTATTGAAATTTTTAACAACAAGTAATGAATATATATTATGAAAAAAAGCTTATCAATCTTCACCCTATTGTTTTATATTTTTATTCCAAAAGCGCAAACCATAAATATGGATTTTCCAAGGTTTGCAGGAAAAACATATGATTTCGTTATTTTTAATGGAGGAAAAGAGATAAAGCTTATTCAGGATACGATTCCTGAAAATGGAAAATTTGAACTAAGGATACCTTCAGAATACTCACCATACACAGGAATGTCCAGGTGGCTTATTACCAATAGTTCAGAGGGTGGCGGATTGGATCTCGCAATTCCCGGATTTGGATATGCTGTAAGTTGTAAAGAAGAACAGCCAACCACAGATAATCTTTTATTTAAGGGTTATAATCCTCTTAGTAAGATTAATGATATAAATAATAGGCAGCGAGAGCTTGTTGGCAAATTTAATGCAATGAATGCGGTGATGAAGTTTTACAATACTCAGGATAAACTCTATCCTGTATTTGAAAAAGAACTAAAGGTTCAGCAGAATGCTTTTGAAGACTTTAAGAAAGAATTGGCAGAAGACAAAGATTATTTTTCTCGTTTATTTCCTATCGTCAATATTATCAATGGAATTCCGGTTTCTTTAACAGACGATACTAAAATGATCTATAGAGATACTAATGACTATATTACCAATCACGTAGATATAAATCTTTTATATACATCGGGATTTTGGACTGCTGTTTTGGATGTTTGGGCTGAAATTAATACGTCCTCCGCAGAAAATGATAATTCTTTTCTATATAATTTTAAAAAACTATCCAATCGGATTCCTGATCATGAGAAATATAAATCTTTCATATCAACTATAACATCATATCTTTCTAAATACGGAAAAGATAAAGAAATAGAATTGATTACTCCGATTGTTTTGCAATCTTCTAAAATACATGACTATTCTGGAAATTTATCTATTTACAAAAATTCAGTTCTTGGTAAAACTGCTCCGGATTTGATTATTACAAAACACATAGGAAATATAAAAGATCATAATCACCAGACAACTAATTTATCGGCTAAGGACTTTGCGGATACTGCATATACACTGATCATTTTTTATGAAAGTGGCTGTGGGCCTTGCGAAGAACTTCTTCAACAATTACCAAATGCTTATAAAAAATTACAAGAGAAAGGAGTGAAAATTATTGCGATCTCAGCAGATAAGTCTCAGCAGATTTTCGAAAGTAAGTCCTCTGATTTTCCATGGAAAGATACATTCTGCGATTTTGAAGGAAGAACAGGAGTTAACTTTAAGAATTATGGAGTTCAGGGAACACCTACAATTTTTCTGATCGATAAAAATGGAGTGGTTGTTTCTAAATATTCTGTCTTAAAAAAGGTTTTAGAAGATCTTAAATTGAATTAATAAACTTTTCTCATTGATAATCAGTGATTTATAATTTGGGGGGTTTTTAGGGGATGTCATATTTTTTTTAAAAAAGCAGAGTTGTTTACTTTGCACCCGTAAATTTTTGCAATACTAAAATTATCAAAAAAGGATCATATGTTACTAATCTTAGAAGTAACATAAAATTGTTAGCCAAGATTTTCTTTCATAAACTATACAAGATTACTTTAATTTAGTATTGTGGCTTTATAGGGAGTTATAATAAAAACTTCTATAGATTCTAAATTTGCAAATGATGAATTAGAGACAAAAGTGGGATAATTAAAAAGATTTTATAATCTAAAATCCCACTTTTGTAACTTTTTGTATGGATAAATTGATAGGCGCAAGATCAATTTTTTTATTTACTCAATCTTTGCTTTATACATGTTTAATTTAGACTTTGGTTGTAATTAAAGTCTTTTTCATAATGATGATGAATTATTATAAGATAATACTATGAATCCCGAACTTAAAAACATAGATACAAACTTACTCTTAGGCAAATCAAAAAAAGATATTCAAGATGAATTGGGATTCCAATTTAATCATTTTCCAGCTAAAGAGTGGACCTATTATTTATGTACCAACTGGTTAGGATTTAAAGAGTTTTTAGTTATTTATTTTGAAAATGAAAAAGTAAAAAAAGTCGAAAAAAAACTACATTTTTTTGGGAAAACATAGTAACCTTATTTTGAATGATGAGAGTTTTTTAAAAATTAGAATATATTTTATAGTTATTAATGGTTTGATTTGAAAAATTAAATAAAAACATATTTATTTAAGAAAATTTTTTAAATTTGAGAGAGCCAATATAAGTACTGAATTTTGTATATTTAAAAACCTTAATAATATCTTTTAAATTATAAATCAGATTATTTGCTGGTGACTTTAAATCGTATACGATACTTTATAATGAATATAAAACTAATAGAATTTAAAAATAGCAAAACATTCTTCATAAATCGTATTCTGGCAATGTTGCTACTTATCTTATCAGGTCTGTTTTGTGGCCAGAGTTCTCCGTCCCAAATTGATTCTCTTTACAACACAACATATGCGCTGAGAAAACAGGGTAAGTACCAGGAGGCAATAGAACTTAATATTAAACTAATTAAAGATGCAAAAGCTCAGAATTATATAAAAGGAGCCGCTTATTCTTGTTTTGAAGTTGCAAATCTATATCATAATTTAGGTAATTATAAAGAAAGTTTGGCATATCTTGACAAGGCTTTGGATTATAATAAGGATATTAAGATTCCGGAACTCTATTCAAAAATTTATACAGAATTGGGGAAGAATTATTCCATGTTATCCCTATTACAAAATGCTATTGATAATTATAAAAGAGCCGAACAATGGGCGTTAAAAATAGCAGATAATGGACTAAGAGAAAAATCATTAGCTTATGTTTATAGCTGCCAGGCTGTAAGTTATGAAGCGATAGGAGATATAAACGCTTCTATATTAGCTGCTGAAAAGGCTTTCAGTAAAAAGCAGGATGTTATTTCAGCGACAAGATTAGCAAAAAACTATATCCTTTATAAAAATGATCTCATAAAAGGAAAGAAATTTTTGGAAGTTTCGGAAGGTCTGTTAGAATTAGATTCTTCTGTAACGCCCTATCAGAAAATTATATTTTTACATGCAAAAGGCTTGTACTATAATAAAAATAAGGAATATAAAAAGTCTGCAGAAGCTTATCTTAAAGGAATAGAATTGGCTAAAGAATTAAAAAGACCTAATGAAGAAAAAGAACTTTATAAAAACCTATATCAAACTTATAAAGATGAGGAAAAAAATGAGAATGAACGTCTAAAAGCTTTGGAAAAATATACTTTGATAAACGATAGTATTGACAATAAAAACAAAGAAATAATAGAGATTCCGCTACAAAAAATAGTTAAAGAGAAAAATGAAGTATATAAACAAAATTATAGGGTTTTCTTACTTGTAGGAGTTGCCCTGTTGATGATTGTTTTATTTGCAGCTTACGTACAAATACAGAAGGTAAAAAAGCGTAAAAAAATCTCTATTTTAGAAAAAGAAAAAGTTATTTTAAGAAAAGAAGAAGTTATTCTAAAAAAAGAAGAAGAAACAAAAGAATTAAAGCAAAAGGTGAATGAATCGTTTGAGGATCTCATTCAACTGGCCAAAGACAACAGTCCACAATTCTGGATTCGATTTCAGGAAGTATATCCAACGTTTCTTGGTAAAATGTTGGATATAAATCCTAAATTTACAACCGCAGAATTAATTCTCAGCGCATATATTTACATTGGGGTTTCCAGTAAAGAAATAGCTTCATATACCTATAGAAGTTTGAAGACAATTGAAAACACAAGATATTCTTTAAGAAAAAAGTTGCTCATAGCTCCTGATGAAAATCTTAGTTTGTGGTTAAGAAACTACATTGCTAATGATTAAATTTATTTAATAGGGTAGTGTCTCACTAACTGTGTAAGTTAAAAAGTTATTCTGGAAAATTTTGAGCCCTCATAGCTCAAAAAATTTTACGGAAATAACTTTTTATTA